>JAEUJL010000578.1 GCA_016794835.1 Gemmatimonadota bacterium
GGGGCGCTGAAGAACCGGGCCCCATCGGCACGGCTGGCCATCGAGATGGCGCTCCATGAGACCGTGGAACGTGAGGCCCTCGAGGGGGAGCTGCAGTCGCTGCGCGAGGCCTGGGAAGAGGCCGAGGAGATCGCCGCGATCGCGGACCAGCTGTAGCGGCGCCTCGAGCCACGAACCGAACCGGCGCATCCGGGGCCGCCGGTTCGCAGCGGCGCCGCGACGACGGGCTGCGGGTCGGTGGCGCATCGCGCGCGGCGGCTGCATCGTGGGGGATGCGATATCTCCTTCTCGCGGTCTTCACGAGTGCGTGGTCCCTCGCCGCGCAGGCCCCAGTCACCGTGCGCGCCGGGTTCTTGATCGATGGGACGGGGGCCACACGGCGAGACGTCGTGGTGACGCTCGACGGCTCGCGCGTGGCCTCCATCCGTGCGGCGCGCGGGAACGAGGCGGTCACCCATGACCTCCGCCGCCTGACCCTGCTCCCCGGGTTCATCGACACTCATGTGCACCTGGATGCGCACTTCGGCCCGGACGGGCGGGCGTCGAACCAGGGAGAGAATGCCGCCCAGCGCCAGTACGGGGCACGCGAGAACGCCTACGCCCTGCTCCGGGCGGGGTTCACCACGGTCCAGAGCATCGGGGCCAATGCCGACCTTGAGCTGCGCGACCTCCTGGCACGCGGCGAGATCATTGGCCCGCGCCTGCTGACATCCCTCGCGGCGTTGAGCGACACCACGCGCAGCCCGGAGCAGGTTCGTGCCTGGGTCCGGGAGACCGCGGCGCGAGGCGCCGATGTCATCAAGATCTTCGCGTCCCGGAGCATTCGGGAAGGCGGCGACCAGACGATGTCGGACGCGCAGATTGCGGCCGCGTGCGAGGAGTCCCGGGCGGTGGGCAAGCGGATCTGGGTGCACGCCCACGCCGCGTCCGCCGTGCGTGCCGCCGCCCTCGCCGGGTGCTGGGCCGTCACGCACGGTTCGCAGGTCACCGACGCCGAGCTGGCCCTGATGGCGGAACGCGGCACCTACTTCGAGCCCAACATCGGGCTCGTGTCGCAGAACTACATCGAGCACAAGGCACGGTACCTCGGGATCGGGAACTACGACGAGGCGGGCTTTCGCTTCATGGAAGAAGGGATCCCGCGGAAGCTGGCGATGTTCCGCCGCGCGATGGCGGTGCCGGGGCTGCGGCTGATCAATGGCACCGACGCCACCGCCGGTGCGCATGGGCAGAACGCCCGGGAGGCCATCTACCGGGTGCAGGTGGCCGGCCTGCGCCCCATGGACGCCGTGCGCCAGCTCACGGCCGTGAACGCCGCCGCGTTAGGCATGGCGGACTCGATCGGGACGGTGTCGGTCGGGCGGCGGGCGGACCTGGTGGCGGTCGATGGGGATCCCCTCCGCGACATCACGGCACTGCGGCGGGTCGCCTGGGTCATGAAGGGCGGGGTGGTGGCGTGGGCCCGCGGCCCGCAGTTCGCCCCGGGGGACGCAGCGACCCGGACCAATGGGGTGTCGTTCACCAACGCGCCGGCCGACATGGACGGGGATGGCGACGCGGACATGTTCGTGGGGATGAACGGCGCCCCCAACCGACTCTACCGGAATGATGCCGGGGTGCTGGTTGACGTGGCGCCGCAGCTCGGGGTGGCGGATGCGCGGCCCACGCGGGCCGCGGCCTGGGGCGACTACGATGGCGATGGGGACCCCGACCTCCTGGTCGGGTTCGCCCCGGGGCAGGGGAGTGTCCTCCGGTTGTATCGCAACGATGGCGCACGGTTCACCGACGTGACCGTCGCGACCGGGCTGTCCCGCGATTCCGTCGCGGTGCGGCAGCTCGCCTTTGTCGACCACGATGCCGATGGCGACCTGGACCTCTTCCTCGGCCTGCGCGACCGGGCCAACGCGCTGTACCGCAACGCCGGCGGGCGCTTCACCGACGTCGCGCCGGAGCTCGGCGTGGCCGATGCGCGCCCGACGGTGGGGGCCCTCTGGTTCGACGCGGACGAGGACGGGCACCTGGACCTGCTGACAGCCAACATGGACGGCACCCCGAATGCGCTGTGGCGGTATGACGGCTCGCACTTCACCGAGATGGCGAGCGCAACCGGCATTCCCGGCGGCGGGCGA
>JAEUJL010000584.1 GCA_016794835.1 Gemmatimonadota bacterium
CTCCACGAACGCATCCCAGCGCGCGATCCCGTGCCCGATATCGCGCGTGTGATTCGGCACCGGGGGCACGTCCACGGCCTTCAGGAGGATCTGCACCCCGTCGCGACGGACGATGCCGAAGAAGACGTCGCCGGGCTCCGGTCCCTCGAACGTGACGGTGAAGCCGAGCGCGTCGCGATAGAACGCCAACGAGGTGGGCACATGCGTGACAATGAAGAACGGCGAGACCGCCGCCAGCTGCGCCTGGGCCATGTCAATCGTGGTGCCGCCACGCGGCGGACGAGGAGGTGTCGACGGCGCCACCCGGCGCGAGGACGCCGCGCCCTGGGGCGACGGCGCCACCGGGGAGTTACCGCACCTCGACGCGCCCCGCCATCCCCGGGTGGATGGTGCAGTCGTAGCGATACTCCCCGGGCCGCGGAAAGACGCGACTCACGTCGACACTCGACACGATGTCGATGTTCGCGGGGGCGCCCGGCGCGACGGCGAAGATGACGTTGTGGGGCGAGGCACCAAAGCGCCAGGTGACCGTGCCGCCGGGTCGCACCCGGATGAGGAACGGCGAAAACACGTCGCCCGGCATCGTGACCAGCGCCGTCGCCGGGTAGGTCTCCGGCTCGACCAGCAGCCCCAGGGATCGCGTGAGCTGCTGCGTACCGCTTGTCACCTCGACCGACAATCCCACGGAGTCCTCGCTCGCCGGGGTCCCGCTGATCGACCCGTCCGCGGCAAAGGTGAGCCCGGTGGGCAGGCGCCCACCGGTCAGGCGCCAGGTGTACGCACCCACGCCGCCCGTGGCCTGCAGGTTCACGAGGTACAGCTGCCCGGCACGCGCATCCGGCAATGCCGTGGTTTCCATGACGAGGGCCGGCGCGTCCACGCGCACCTGCAGGTCCAACTCCGCGCTGCGGGTGCCGCGGGTGGCGCGCAGCCGCACGGCGTGGGGGCCGAGCGACGTCGGGATCCCGCCGAGGCTCCCGCTCGCCGACAGCGTCACGCCGGCGGGGAGCGCCCCCCCGGCCAACGACCAGGCGGTGACGCTCCCGGGCGTCCCCCCAGTCGCTTGCAGCAGCGCGAAGTAGGCACGACCCCACAGGGCCACCGGCACGGTGGTGGTCGTGAACACCACGGGCGGATAGTCCACGGCGAGGGTCACCCCACGCGACGCCGTGGCCGTGCCGCTCGTGACGCGCACCGTGAACGTGCGCTGCTCCACGACGTTCGGCGTCCCGGAGAGAACGCCAGCCGGGGACAGGCCGACCCCCTGGGGAAGGGCGCCATCGCCGATCGACCAGACATAGGGGCCGCTCCCCCCGGTCGCGGTGAAGGTGTGGCTGAAGGCCTCCCCGACCACGGCGGGGATGGCCGTGGTGGTGTCGATCGCGAGGGGCGGCGGGAGCGGTCCCGGTGCCTGGTCACCAGCGCACGCGGCCAGCAGCATGCCCAGGAGCGCCATGGGCAAGCGCCCTGGAGCCAGCGAACCTCCCCTGCTCCGTCTCACCAGGGCAATGCCACCGGCCCGCGTGCAGCGCACCCCCCACATCACCACATCGCCACGATGTAGTAAAACTGGCCGGGCACACCATTGATGAGGGTGATCCTCGGCGTCGTGGTCTGCGCGCCGGTGATCCCGCAGTAGGTGTCATCGGGCCCCAGGGGCACCTGCGAGACCGAGATCCAGGTCTGGCGATCGACGCTCACGTAGCAG
>JAEUJL010000589.1 GCA_016794835.1 Gemmatimonadota bacterium
ATCGTGCCGGGAATCGCCTGGATCTCCGGGACTGCGGTCGTGAAGAGGCGCGTCACGTCGATGACCGGGGCGCTGTCCGGCCCGAACGCCTCGATGTTGAAGGTCGCGATGACGGCGGCGTAGTTGGCGTTCTGGACGGCGCGGAGCACCGACGCCGTGGTATCACTCGACGTGATGGCGAACTCGGGGCCGCGCAGGACGACGCGATTCCCCATCCGTTCCCATTGGAGGGTGCGCTCCGTGAACTGGTCGCCCGCATAGGCGGTCTGTCCACCGCCGCCGCCGCCGCCACCACCGCCGCCACCACCCGTGGGTGCTGCAGCGCGTGCGTAGCGTCCGATCAGGAGTTGGTCCTTGCCGAGCTCGCGCCGCGGGATCTCGAAATAGAGTCGGTCGCCAACGCGGTGCACGTTGAACAGTCCGCGCTTTGTCTTCGCCTCGGCGGTGATGACCCGCTCATACGGACGCGGCCCGCCGCGACCGCCGGCCGGGCCGCGCGTGGAATCGGGGTCCTGGGCAATGGCGGGCACGGCGGAGGCCGTGACGAGCGCGAGGCAAAGGAGCTGACGCATGGGAGCGGGCCGCGGTGAGGGTGGGCTGGGCCTGATAACGCGTCGCGAAGATCGCTGCGGGTCCGGGGGTCAACAAGACCCGGCGCACCCCCCCCACGGTGCCGTCCCCTACCGCACCTCCCCGTGGTCCACCTTCGTCAGCCCCCAGGTGAAGGTGTACTTGAACGTCGCGCGCTGCTTTTGGGCGTTGGAGAACTGCACCTCGATGTCCTTGCCACACCCGCCGGCCTTGCGCACGGCCGCGCTCCAGCCGGGCCGGGTCTCGATCTTGAGGATCGAGCTGGTGATGCAGGGGAGGCTCGACGTTGGTCCCGGGACGACGGGCGGGATCGAGACGCGGATGTAGACCGAGCCCTGGTATTCCTGCCCATTGAGGAGCGCGGCGCCCAGCTCCTGGTCGAGGACGTGGTTGGGGCCGACGTAGTAGTCGGCGAGGAGCCGGTAGGAGCCTTCGCCGACGTTGAAGAGGTGGTGGACCTCGGTCGGCAGTGGGCGGGCGGTCGGCGCGGTGACGTCGGTCGAGCAGGCGCCGACGGAGAGGAGGAGCGCGGCGAGCAGTGGGGTACGGAGCTTCATGGCGGTTGGGTGATTGGTGTTGCCCACCCTACCGCAGGGAACGTGCGTGAAAGCTCTGACGCGTAACCCATTGTGCCACATTCACTTGGCTGGCACAACAAAGCGGCGCCGTGTCACGGGATGTGATGGGGTGTAACGGGGCGTGCCAGGCCGGATGGCTGGCCACGCCCCGCTTCCCCCGGAGGCACGTCAGGGCTTCGCGTTCTCCTCGAGCATTTCGCGCAGCGATGGGCGCGGTGCGGAGCGGAGGTCGAGGCTGAAATGCGCCCGCATCATCGACCCCATGCGCAGCTCCTTTCGCAGGCGCGGGTCGAGTTCGTCCTCGGCCTGGTGCATCAGCAGCACCAGCTCGGAGATGAGCGGCTCACTGCCGGGGAGGCCACGAGCATACGGTTCCATCCAGCGCAGCTCGCGCGAGAGGTAGTGCTTCGCGCCGCGCCGGTTGCCCTCGCGATTGAGGTCGACCGTGCGCTTCATCGCATCGGCTTGCCAGGCGCGGAACGCGGCGACACTGCGTTCGATGTCACGGGGTTGGGCCGTGTTGTCGCGACTGACCGCGAAGCGCAGCTCCGTCCCGGAGGGGTCCGCCTCAACGCTGCCCCCGTCGCCGGGCAGCATGCCGTGCGCGGTCGCCGAAAGGGTGATGTGCGTGCGTGCCTTCCCCGACGGGCAATGGAGGCGCAGCACGATGCGTTTGGTGGTATGAGGCAGGAACGACCCCACCGCGATGTCGATTGCACCGGGGAGCACCGTGTGAGGCCAGGCCCCGACCACTTCGGCGCGCACGTTGGCCGGGATGACAACCCGCAGCGTCGCGCGCTCGACCAGCGCCGCGCGCCCCTCGCGCAACTCTCCGAGCACGACCTCGCCGATTTCGTGCGTGTGTTCGGCGTCGTGCAACCGGCCGCCGCCGGCTTCGGCCATGCTGCCGAGCACATGTTCGTCGTAGCCGTCGCCGATCCCGACCGCCGAGGTGATGATGCCGCGCGCGAGGGCACCGGCCGCGTGTTGCGCGAGCTCGTTAGGGTCAACCACTCCAGCGTTCGCCTGGCCATCTGAGAGGAGGAGGACGCGATGTGTGGCCTTTGGATCGCGCGACATCGCCTGCGCCACGCGCTCGCCGGCGAGCAGCCAGCCATCCCAGAGGTTGGTGTTGCCGTGTGCCACGAGGCGCGAGATGGCCCGTTGTGCTGCGTCGTGCCCCTCAGCGTCCATCGGACACGCGTCGAGCAGAAGCTCCGTGGCGTGGCTGAAGCTGACGATGGTCAGGCGGTCGCGTGGGGTGAGCGCACGGGCGACGGCGAGCGCTGTGTCCCGCGCGGCGACGATCTTGGCGCCTTCCATCGAGCTGGAGACGTCGATGGCGAGGGCCAGGTTCACCGGCGGCGGAGCTGTAGGGCCGTCGACGGTGCCACTCGCGGCGAGATCTGCGACGAGGTAGCGGACCGAACCTCCGGCGTCAAAGGCGAGCGAGCGATCGAGGCCGATGTCGAGGGCGAGCGTGGTCTGGGCGTTGGCGGTCATCATTCCCTCCCGGTGAGGATGTCGCGCATGAGTTCTGCGCAGCGTTCGAGTCGAGCGCGTTGGTCGGCGTCGAGCTTTCCACGCACGGAGAGCTCGATGTCGGGGGTGATCTCGATCGTGAGTTGTTCCACGGCGCGCGTGCGCCGCTCCATCGGCGGCCGCGGAGTGGTGGGGGTGAGGCGTTGTTCGAGTGCCTCGAAGCCGGTCGCTGCACGCGGCGCGGGCTCAGCTGGTGGTTCATCGGGCCGGGTATCCGCGGCCGTGTCGTCGTCCGGGGCTGCGCTCAGGTAGCTGAAGTAGGAACCGGATTCATGTAACGCGCCTGGGTCCGCGCTGACCCGGAGCCTGCGGAAGTAGTCGAGGGCTGTGTCCCCTTGGGTTCCCGACGGGTCCGGCGATTGGCTGAGCGCACTCGCTGTCGGTTCCGGAGCGATGGTGGCGGCCCGCTGGGCGAGCGTGGCGATGCGACTCGCGCTCGCGACCAGGAGCTCGCGGCGGATGTCGCCGAGGGACATCCCGTGGAGTTCCTTCATGGTCCGGATGGCGCGGATCCGGTCGAGCTGGTCGGCTGGGTACCGGGCGGCGGGGCCACGGGAGAGGGGTCCTGGGAGGAGTCCCTGGGCGACCCAGGAACGTATGGTCCTGGGTTGGAGGCCGGATGCTTCGGCGAGTTCGGCGAGTGTAAGTCCTTCTGTCATGGGCAGAAGGTACATAACGACATCGCGACATGTCAAGACGGCAAATATGTATCTGTACCGATGAGTCAGGCCGCAGGCACGTGGTGTATGGGTCGGAAGGCGCCTCATCTCACCAATACAAGTGGTTGAAATTTCGCCACTAACTGGCGAAATTTACGCCATGTTTCGGCGACACTTGCAGAACAGAATTGAGGAGTCCCTTCAGGACACGCCGGTCGTGTTCCTTCGCGGACCGCGCCAGTCAGGCAAGACGACCTTGGTCAGGTCGATGTCGACTGAGGGCACGCTGGGCTATTACGTGACGCTCGACGACGCGGCCGTGCTCAACTCCGCGCTGGCCGATCCGGACGGGTTCGTGGCCTCCCTGCCGCAACGGGCGGTCATCGACGAAGTCCAGCGCGCGCCGGAGTTGTTCCGCGCCATCAAGGCGAGCGTTGACCGTGATCGAACGCCGGGGCGACTCCTGCTCACCGGGAGCGCCAATGCGCTTGCCTTGCCGATGGCGGCGGATTCCCTGGCGGGACGCATGGAGATCTTCACCCTGTGGCCCCTGTCGCAAGGTGAGCTGTCTGCCGTTCGAGAGACGTTTGTCGACAGCGTCTTCGCTTCAACGTGGACTCGTCCTGACGTGACGGGCGAACCATGGACGGCACTGGTTGAGCGCATGTTGCGAGGCGGCTACGCCGAAGTCGTGGCGCGCAAGAGCGAAACACGACGCTCGGATTGGTTCGCCGCGTACGTCACGACGATCCTCGAGCGCGACATCCGCGACATCGCCAATGTTCATGGCCTGCGCGACCTGCCCCTGCTGTTGCGCCTGGCGGCCACGCGCGCGGGATCTCTGCTCAACCTGGGCGACATCAGCCGTGATGCCGGTACGGCGCACTCCACGCTCCGTCGCTACTGGGCGCTGCTCGAAACCGTCTTCCTGGTGCGCACGGTGCCGGCATGGGCTGGATCACCGAGTGCGCGCCTCGTCAAGGCGCCGAAGGTGTTCCTTGGCGACACCGGACTGTTGTGCCACCTGCTCGGGCTATCTGCAGATCGGTTGTCTGGTGGCGACCTCATGGCCGGTGCCGTGTTGGAGAACCTGGTCGCCATGGAGCTGATCAAGCAGGCCGAGTGGAGCGCGACGCGCCCCGCGATCCTGCACTACCGGACCCACACCCAGGATGAAGTGGACTTCCTGCTGGAGAACCGTCGCGGGGACGTGGTGGGTATCGAAGTCAAAAAGACCGTCAGCCCTGGCGAGGGCGACTTCCGCGGCTTGCGCGCGGTGCAGGCGAAGCTGGGGAAGAGGTTCCTGCGGGGCATCCTGCTGTATGGTGGTAACCAGTGTTTGTCGTTTGGCGAGGACTTGTGGGCCGTTCCCATCCCCGCGATCTGGAGCTGAAATCCAAAACGGGCAGCGACGTGGCAGTCGCGTGATTCGGTCGCTTGATGTAACACGGCGCGGTGGACTTCCGAGCGAGCGCGGATGATCGCAATGTTGCCCGCCCCGAACCCTTGAGCTGGTGAGATGAAAGACTTCGGACCCGCGGCAGAGTTCTTCGCACAGGTCGATCAGGCGATCGCCGCGCTCAAGATCAACGCGCGCCGGGGGGAGCTGCCCTTTTTCCGCGGCCATGCCGACGCAAGCTATCGGTTGCTCCCGACGCTCCATCGATACTTGGGCGACGCTTCGTGGAACCGTGCGCGGCGAATCGAGTGCGACCTGTTCTTCGAGTTCGAGGCACGTGCGACTGGGCAGGGGAAGGGCGCCGGCGACGACTGGGAAACGCTGTTCCTGATGCGTCATCACGGCGTGCCCACCAGGTTGCTGGACTGGACGGACGCTCTCCTGATCGCCGTGTACTTCGCGATCGGACGAGAGGGAACGCCGTTGCCAACGAGTCCGCGGGTACACATCCTGAATCCCGTCGCCCTCAATGCCGTGACGGACGGATGGGCCTACAGCGACCTGGTTTCCCCCAGATTCCTGAACAGGCTGCGCCACGGGGAAACGAACTTCACATACGGAGAATGGTTGGCGTGGCCGAGGGAGAAGGACGAACCGTGGCCCCGCGTAAAGCCGGTCGCGCTCTATCCGGCACACTCCAATCCGCGGCTGCATGCGCAGCGCGGGTATTTCACACTCCACGGCGCCGATCCTCGCCCCCTGGAAGCGCAGGTGCCCTCGATGTTGCAGGAGGTCCCGATCACGCAGGCGATGATCGCGCCCCTGCGGCGCCTACTGGCAGATTCGGGGATCAACCACTTCAACACCGAGCGCGACTTCAGTGGGTTGGGCAAGGACCTGGTCGCAGAGTACTTCCCCGCGGCCATCTCCGGGCGCGAGGCGGGCAGTCAGGATACGCCGAAAGCGACATGAACGGGGGCCCAACTTGCCCCTACACCCTTCCCCCTTTCATGCCGCCTTCGGACAGCTACTCTCGCGGTGCACGCGGCGGTGACCCGTGCACCCACGGCTTCGGCGCCGCGCCGCGGGGCGCTGCGAACGGATAGACCTCACCCGCTCCAACGTTCGCTGCGGGGGCGCCGGAATAGAGGCCCAGTCCGGAGCGGATCGAGCCATCCCAGTCTCCCATGAAGGCCCACCAATTCGTCATCCAGCGCCCACCATGCGGGATGCGATTGCCGCGGCCGGGGAAGTTCTGGAAC
>JAEUJL010000592.1 GCA_016794835.1 Gemmatimonadota bacterium
GCTCGACGTTCTGCGACCCCACCCGTGAGAACGCGGGCGGCGTGTCGCGCCCGCGTGGCGGCCCGGTGCCATCCCGACGAGGGACGGCACCCATCAAGTGGCCGGCCTCAGGTACAGCCGGTGCCCCACCCCGCGCGTCCGCGCAGCTGCCCGGACGCGTTGAGCACCTCGACACATTCGTTGAGGTTGTTGTAAGCCGGGGTGGTCCGCCCGAGGTAGATCGTGGTGGCGGTGCTGGTCCCTGATCCACTGTAGACGCGGATCGTTGGGTCAGCGGCCGTCAGCGTCGCATTGGCCGGGAAGGTGAAGAGGGTGCCCGCCTTGGTCCGGATCGTTGCGCCGGCCAGCGCGACACTGGCCGGTGCAAACCGGGGGTCGCGCGAGACCTCGATGTATTCGTTGTTCGGGTTCTGGTCATCCTTCACCCCCATGGCCTGCACCAGGCTCAGGCCAAAGAAGGTGGATCCGCCGTTCGCGTTGAAGTCGACCACCGTGCGGGTGAACAGCGCCGGCGCTTCGTTCGGCTTCCAGAGGTAGATGCTCGCGGCGCCATCCGCCTCGTTGAGCCAGGGATCGGTGCCCGGCCCTTCCCATCCGTAGGGGTCGATGATCGACGCCTGGCCGTTCTTCGTCTGGGTCATGCGGAAGATGCCGAGGTGCAGGTGGGGATTGAGGGAGCACCCCACGCCGCCGGAGAGCCCGATCTGCTGTCCGGCGGTCACGCGGGCCCCGACCTGGACGTCCTTGCGGCTCATGTGGGCGTAGAGGGAGCGCACGCGGACGCCACCGGGGAGGAGGTGCTCGAGCACCATGAGGCCATTGCCGTCCGCGGGTACCGTCGCGTTGATCAACGGGCAGAAGAAGGCGGCGTGCGAGGTGCTGATCACGGTGCCGTCTGCGATGGCCAACAACGGCGTGCCGGTGTCCATCCGCCAGTCGTACCCCTCGTGGCCCTCGTACCCCGTCGCGTTGTACTGCTCACCCCAGAACGTGACCTTGCGCCCGTTATCCTGGAACGAGCGCGGCACGTCGTGATCGTGAAAGTTCGTGGTGTAGTAGTTGACGGTGGCAGCAAACGGCCGCACAAACGTCGGGATGCGTGCCGGGTCGATCGCGGTGACCGTGGCGGAGGCCGTGCGGCCCTCGACCGTGGCGGTGATCGTCGCGGTCCCCGGCGTCACCGCGCTCACCAGTCCGGTGGCGTCCACCGTGGCCACAGCGGTGGCCGATGACGACCAGGTGATCGTGCGCCCGGCGAGGGTGGCGCCTGCGGCATCACGTGGCGTGGCATTGAGCTGTACCGTCCCCCCGGCGAGGACGCTGGCGGTGTCCCGGTTGAGGACGACCGCCGCCACGGGAGGCGGCGTGACGGTGATCGTGGCCTGTCCCGTGCGGCCGTCCGCGGTGGCCGTCACCGTGGTGGATCCCGCCGCCACCGCGGTCACCAGTCCTGACCCGTTCACGGTCGCCACCGCGGTGTTGCCGCTGGCCCAGGTGACGGTGCGGCCGCTGAGCGCATTCCCACTTGCATCGCGAGGGGTCGCGCTGAGTTGGCTGGTCGCTCCGATGGCCAGGGTCGCGGACGCCGGCGACACGTCGACGGTGGCCACGGTGGCCGGGGCCGGCGGGGGCGGCGTGGTGCCGGCGCCATCACCACCGCCACCGCAAGCGGCGAGGAATGCCAGGAGGAACGCAGAGGAAGGCAGGACGCGCATATCCAGTCAGGGGAGGGTGATGGGAGTACAGACGTTGACACGGTCAGGGGGTGCGTACCGGCCGGTTCCGGTACGGCGCGAGCGCCGCTGGTCGACCTCGCGCGGGGCGTTGTGGAGGTCCTTCACGAGGGCGCCGGGAGCAGGAACGAAGTGCCTAGGCATGAGGAGGCCCGTGCGCGGGCAATGAGCGAGGGTCGGCTTGGGTCGGCGGCGCCTCCGCCACTCGCTCGCCGCACCCGGTCTCGATGAATCGCGCGAGTTCTTGCGGCGAGTCAAAGTCCCACCGGTCCCCGGAGGTCAGGTCCTCGAGGGTCACCCGCACGGGCCCCACTCCTTCGGGAGAGCCGTGGCGGGTTCGCAGCAGGAAGTAGTCGAAGCGGGTGTGCTCAAACCGGATCATTGGCGTCTGGCGGGCTGGCCGTGACGCGCACACATTGCTCGTGCCACACCAAGTCGGCGCCAACCCGCGTCAAACGCTTGGTGCGCAACCATTTGACGCCATGCTGTACCTGACCACGCTTGGCGGTTTGACGCTCGAAGAAGACGGCCGACCCGTCCTGCCCGGACGGAGAAAGCCGCTCGCGCTGCTCCTATGGCTGGCGCTGCGTCAGGGCCGTCCGGCATCGCGTGAGGAACTCGCGACGCTCCTGTGGGGGGACTCCGGCGAGACCAACGCACGACGTTCGCTCCGACAATGCCTGTCCGAGCTGCGCGGTGCGATCGGCGACCGGATCACGGAGGGCGACGCGGGGATCGCCATCGCGCCGGGAACGTTGGACCTCGATCTGACCCGCCTGCGCGAGCGCGTGTCCGCAGGAATGTTCGAGGAAGCCCTTCCCATGGCGGCTGCGGAATTCGTCCCGGCGGGCGATGCGCTGGGCCCCGAGCCGTGGCAGGAATGGCTGGCCGCTGAACGAGCCGGACTCGAGGAATGGCGGGTGCGTGCCTTTCACGGGGCCTGCACCACGGCCGAGGACCACGCGGACTGGCGGACGCTCCTCGGCGTCGCCGAGCAGTGGCGACGAGCCATGCCTGGCGATGCGCGTGCATGGGCGCGCGAGGTGGTTGCCCTCCAGTCGCTCGGCCGACTCGCGGACGCGTCGGAGTGCATCGCGCGGGCGCGGCGGCACTTCGTGGACACCCTGGGCGCGCGACTGCCAGAGGAACTGGCGAGGCTCGCACGGGTCCTGGAGCGACTGGGTGACGGCGCCACGGCGCCCCGGACCGCCGTCCTGACGCCCGAGCTGGTCGGCCGTGGCGAGGCGATGGCGCGGCTGTCCGCCGCGCGGCAGCAGCTGCGGCCGGGGTCGATCGCCACCGGACGGCGGGTGCTGATGCCTGCTGTCGAGGGTTTGGGAAAGACGCGACTCCTCCGCGAGTTCGCGCGCCACACCCGGGCCGCGGACCGCGATCTCTGCGTGGTGCACCTCGTCGCCGTGCCTGACGAGCGGACGCGGCCGTGGGCGCTCGCCGCCCAACTCGTGACACAGCTCGCGACACATCCGGCGCTGGCCGGGCTCCCTCCGGAAGCCCTGGCAACCCTCGCGACCCTCGCGCCGGAGCTGCACGAGGAGTTTCGCCAACTCCCTTCTGCACCGGTCGGTGACCCCGCAGCGGTGAGCGCCGTGGTGCTCAAGGCCGTGGCCGAAGTCGCGTTCTCGACGGGATGCGTGGTCCTGGTGGACGACGTACCGCAGGCGGATGACGAGAGCCTCCTCATCCTGTCCGCGCTGGCCCAGCGCCCCCCGTCGCGGTGCCTCCTGGTGGCCGCCGGACGCCCGGAGGAATGGGAGGAGCGCGCGGTCCTCCGCACCCTGCTCGATCGCGCAGATGCAGCCGATCGGTTGTCACTGGCCCCCCTCACCCCCGAGGAGTCCGCCCGCGCCATGGCCTCGATGGTGCCGCTGGAGGCGTCGGACCTGCGGCGCCTCACGGAAGTGGTGTCGCGGCTGGCGACGGGACGGCCGGGCCTGGTGGCCAGCCTCGTGGCCGGAGCCGGCTCGACGGGCGCCCTCACGCGGGATCCATCGGGTCGCTGGCGGCTGTCCACCGAGCTCGCGGCGGACGCGTTGATCGGCCCCGACCTGCGGGACCGGTGGCGGACGCGGTACGAGCAGGCCGGTGAGGGACAGTCGATCGTGGATGCACTCGCGGTGTTGGGCAGGCACGGCACGCAGGCCGCGGCGCGGGCCCTGGTGGAGTCGGTGTCGGGAGTGGCACCGGCCGCCTTCGCCACCGCCCTGGACGCGCTGCAGCGATCCGGCATCGTCACCGCGCGCGACCAGGGCGTGGAGCTGTCAACGGGTGCATGGCAGCATCTCGCCGCGGCCGCGCTGCCCGGTGCGACCGCGAAGGTGATGCACCACCGGGCCGCCGTCGCCCTGGCGACGCACCCTGGCCGACGCCACGAAGCTCACCTCCACCGGCGGTCTGCCGGCACCGGCGGCCGCCGACGCGTCCTCATGACGGCCACCGCGCTGGCCCTCATCGGCGCGATGAGCTGGCTCGTCCTTCGGCCCGGTCGTGCGGCGACTCCCGTGGGCACGCCGCTCCTGCTCGCAGACATCGAGAACATGACCGGCGACACCACCTTCGACCGGACCCTGACCCTGGCGGCCAGCGTCGGGCTGCAGCAGTCGCGACAGGTCACGCTGTTTCCCCGCGCGCGCGTCCGCGAGACGCTCGGGCTCATGCAGCGCGTGGGGGCAGACACGGCGTTGCACGAGGCCCTGGCACGCGAGGTCGCAATCCGCGAGAACCTCACGCGGGTCGCGGCGCTGTCCCTCTCCCGGATCGATTCCAGCTACCTCCTCACCGCGCGCTTGATCGAGCCGCAGACGGGCGCGGATGTGTTTGCGGATCGGGAGCGCGCCGGATCGCGTGCCGGGGTCCTGGCCGCACTGGATCGACTGCTCACCCGGGTCCGGCGCGCCACCGGCGAGCCCGAGGACTCGCTGCGCCGCTACGCCGTGCCCTTGCCGCGCGTCACGACCACCTCGCTGCCCGCGCTCCGCGCCTTTGTTTCCGGCCAGGGAGCGTTCACCCGGCGCGAGTACGCCCAGGCGACCGAGTTGTTCCGTCGAGCGGTCGCCCTCGACTCCAGCTTCGCCATGGCCTGGCTGGCCCTCTCGGACTCGTACTTCAATACGGGAAACGATCCTGTGCGTGGACGCGATGCGCTGCAGCACGCACTGGCGCTGAGGGACCGGCTGACGGAACGCGAACAACTTCGTGTGGACCAGAGCGCCGCTTTTCGCAACGGGCGGCGGGACGAAGGGCTGCGCCTGGCCGAGCTCCTGGCGCAACGCTTTCCGGAACGTGACTCCTGGTACAGCTTCGGCACCCTGCTGATGCAGGCCCGTCGCTGCCCCGATGCGATTCCCGCCCTGGAGCGCGCGGTCTCGTACGACCCGCGCTTCGCATCTGCCCACATCAACATTGCGACCTGTTACCAGTACGTCCAGCGATTCGACTCCGCCCTGGTCGCGTACGCCGCCGCGTACGGGAAGGACTCGTCCGTGCTGTACTCCGGTTCCCTCAACCACGAGTTTGGCCTCGCACTGATCCGCGCGGGCTTGCTCGATTCCGCCGAGCGCGTCTTCGCTCGCATGGCCGCAGCCCCCCGACCGCAGGACCGGGGCTTCGGCTTTCGCTCACGCGGGTACGTGGCCGGGCTGCGTGGGCGATACGCCGAAGCCGCCGCCATGTTCGACAGTGCCGCCATGTCCTCCGCCGACGCCGGCGCCGACGTCTCGGTCTTTCGCTCCCGCGTGCTGCAAGCAGAGCACTTGTTGGGACTGGGCGACCAGGCCGGCGCGCGTCGGGCCCTGGACGCCGCCTGGAGCACGGCGCAACGCCTCAACCTGGCGCCCAGCTTCGCCCTGTACGCCGGCCTCGCCTTCGTTCGTGCCGGGCAACTACCACGCGCCCAGGCGATGCTCAAGGCCATCGATCGCGTGGCCGCGACGGAGACCGATCGCACGGAGCGGGCAATACTCGCCGCGCGACTGGCGCTCGCCCGACGCGATCCCGCGACTGCCCGCCGCACGCTGGCACAGGCCACAGACACGACCCGCATCACCTATGCCTCCGGCGTGCTCGCCGAGGCGCTCGAGGCCTCGGGCGACGTGGACAGCGCGACGGCGATGTATCTCCGCCTGAGTAACGCGGAGGTCCGTGGCACGGAAGCGCAGGACCTGCGATTCCGCGCCCTCGCGCGGGCCGGTGACCTGGCGGCGACACATCGCGGGTCGGCCGCCGCCGCCGTGTTCGACGGTGTCCTGCTGCGGGAATGGCGCGCGGCCGACCCGGCACATCCCTACCTGACCACTGCATTACGCCGGTCGCGGATGCGGACGCCCCAGGACACGGCCCGCTCCCACGTGGTGCGGCCGTAGCCGTCCGCGTTTCCCCGTCGGCATCCTCCCCGACATCCCGCTTCGCAACCGCCTGACGAGAAGTTCAGGAACTGTTCCCTCACCAGCGCCCCCGCGCAACGCCCATCATGGACCGCCTGTTCCACTTCCACGGAGTCCATGATGAAACGCTACGCGTTCGCCGCCCTCGCGGCCCTTGCCCTCACCTCACCGCTCGCCGCGCAGAACCCGGACGGGAAGTTCATGATCCGCGTCCGCGCCCTCTCCCTGACCCCCGCCGACAAGTCCGAC
>JAEUJL010000668.1 GCA_016794835.1 Gemmatimonadota bacterium
TCGAGCAGGCGCTGACCGATGCGCCGGAGGACCCGATCCTGAACCAGTATTTCATGGCCACGATGAACGCGCGGGAAGTGGCCATCCGCCGGCTCGGCACCACGCTGCCGGTGGGCGTGCGCGTGGGACGGTTCTAGTGAAAGGCAGCATGTCTCCCCGTCTCGTGTTCCCTGCGGTGGCGGCGATCGCCCTGGCGGGCCTGGGCCTGCCGGCGCGGGGGTGGGCGCAGGCAGACTCGATGCGCATGACCGTCATCCGCGCCTCGACACCCTTTGAGCAACAGGTCGAGCGGCTCGCGCGAATGCTCGTCGGCCAGCAGCAGCGCGTGATGGTCCTCACCGGGACCCGCCAGCAGCTGCAGCAGTCCCTGCGGTCGACCACCGTGCCGGAAGTGCAGCGCGGGCAGGTCCTGGCGCGCTTGCGCCTGGTGGAGAACGAGTTGTCGTCCCTGGATGTCTCGCGCGTCTCGCTGCGGCGGCAGCTCGAGGATCTCTGCGCGCGAACGCAGACATCCGAGGGGTGGCTCGGCATCGCGTTCAACGGCGACTACACCATGGACGCCACGCCGGACGGGGTGTTGATGGCCGTGCGTCGGCCACCGGAGGTGGAGACCGTGGAGCCGGGGTCCCCCGCCGAGAAGGCCGGGCTGCGCCGCGGTGACTTGTTGTTGTCGTTAGGCGGGCGGGAGCTCTCGGACGCCGTGATCGCCCTCAACGAGTTGCTGCGACCGGGCACCCGCGTCCCCGTCCGGTTCAAGCGCGGGACCGACACGCGCACCGTGACGGTGTTGATCGAGCCGCGCCCGGCGGACTTCCGGCCGTCGTGCGGCTGGGAAGACGACGTCATCGCGCGGGCGCTGGCCCCCACCGGCAACACGGTGACCTTTGTCGTCAGCACCCCCGAGGGGCGCGCATCGTCGGCCAGCCAGAATCCGTTCACGATCTCCTCGGGAAGCGAGGAGCCCGCGCCGGTGGCCACCACGCGGCCTTCGCAGGGCCCCTCGGGGTTCACCTTCATCGCGGGGTCGTCGGCGCGGTTGCTGGCTGGCACGCAGCTGGTTCCCGTGAACGAGGGGATCGCCACGCTCACCGGGGTGGAACGCGGCGTGTTTGTCGCCGAGGTCGCGCGTCGCTCCCTGGGCGCACAGGCCGGTTTGGTCGCCGGGGACGTGATTGTCTCGGTGGACGGCCGTCCGATCGCCTCGCCGGTCACGCTGGTGCAGCTGATGGAGCGTTCCGCCGCTCGCGAGCTGAAGCTGCAGGTGGTCCGCCAGAAGCGGAGCGAGACCCTGACCCTGAAGTGGTAGGCCGCGCGCCTCGCGCGGCCTAACGACGGCCGCCGAGCTTGCCGGGGGTCAGCGAGTAGAGCAGCTGCGCCGTCGCGCGGTCTGCGCCGCTCAGCTCCTTCACACGCACCCGCGGCGCCATGATGCTCGTGGTGTCACGCGTGTGGTCGAGGCCGAGCATGTGGCCCACCTCGTGGAGGGCGATCGCCTTGGTCGCGGCCCGGTCGAGCGGCTCGCCGCCCTGGTGGTGGACCGCCAGCATCACGTTCGCCTGCAGGATGTACCAGTTCTCGTCGTGGGTCCACAGCGTCTTGCCACTGATCGGTTCGCGGAAGCGATCCACCCAGGTGACGTGCACGTTGGCCGACGCGGAGTCGAGCACAAAGGTGAAGTTGATCGGGATGCCGGACTCGCCCCACTCGAGAAAGGCGTCTCGCACGAGGGGCAACAGGCTGGGCGACCAGTGTTCGAAGCGTGCGACCGGCTGGATCCAGATGCGAAGCGGGTCGTTCCGCCGCTCGGCCCAGCGCGCCAGCGACGAGTCGTGGGCCAGCAGGACTTCGCCGATGTAGGTGCTCGTCGAGGCCAGCTCGATCCGGCGACGGGCATCCTCGGCCTCAGGAGAGTACCGATAGGGGCGCGTGGCCACCTCCGCTCCCTCTTCCTCGATGGTCTCCCCGGAGTCCGACACGACCGGCTCGCCGTTCTGCGTGCGCGCGGCGTGGAGTTGCCGGGTCTCGAGGACCTGCGATCCAACGAAAGCCGCCAGCGCGGCCAGCGTGCAGGTCACCAGGAGGTCGAGTCGCTTCATGGGGATGGACGTGGCTACGAGAGGAACTGCTCCACGGACTCGAAGAAGGGCTCCGGTGCCTCCCAGAAGGGCATGTGGCCCGAGCCGGGAATCAACGCGAGGCGGGACTTCGGGAGCAAGCTGACCAGTTCCCGGGCAACGGCCGGTGGGAGCAGGTCACTCTCTCCGTGGATGACGAGGGCTTCGGAATGCACGGCACGGACCAGCGACCGCCAATCGTACCCTTCCCGCCTCAGGCGTGATACCACCGAGGCCCCCGTCCGGCTCTCAGATCGTGGCGGGGCAAAGAGTTGCGCGAGATCTGCGTCACCAAACCAGGCGGGGTAAATCGCACGCGAATAGGCGGAATGGACGGCCGGGTCCGCCACGTGCAGCGCCTTGGGGTCGAGCCGGTGCAACACCACGCGGTCCGCGGGCGACAGCCGTTCCAGGGCCCGGTCATGAAGTCCGTCGAGCCAGGAAGAGGTCGGGCCGACCGAATTCACGAGGACCAGGCGGCGGACCCCGCTGCGGTCTCGCTCGGCGGCGAGCATCGCAATGCCCCCGCCCCACGAGTGGCCCAGGACGTCCCATTGGTGGAATCCAATCGCCTGGCGGAGGGCGCCCACGTCACCCGCGTCGTGCTCGATCTTGGCGGCATGCACGCCTGGCGGGGGCTGCGACCCCCCGCGCCCGCGCTGGTCAAAGAAGAACAGCTGCCGGTGCTGCGCGAGCGGCGAGAGCGCCGGCCAGAGGAGCTTGTGGTCGTAGAGGAGCCCACCGTTCACGCAGAGCAGCGGGAGGCGGTCCGGCCGTGGTTCGGTGTGGTACACGGCGAACTCCAGCCCGCGCGCGACGACCCGTTGGGCGGTCAGTCGCGGGGTGCGGGGCAGGGAGCGACGGAACGCCGTGAATCGCTGTCGTGCCGACCCGGGGGTGCTCACGCCGTGCGTTCCGCGGTGGCGGCGACCCGCGCGCGGGCACTGTCCCGCGCCTCGGTCACGGCGAGGTGCCGTCCGGCCGCGGCCAGGCCGATGCGGGGCATCGCCCCGTACAATGCCTCGTACTGGCCTGCTTTCACCATGTAGGTCTCATGCCAGATGCCGACGTCGCCGCTGGCCGTGCGCACGGTGCGGTTGAAGGCGACCCAGGCGGGCCAATGCTGGTGGTCGTGGGAGCGGGCGTATCGCTCGAGGTGGTCAAAGGACCGCCAGTATTGCACGATCACCCCCGGGCCGAAGATCGCCCCGAGAAAGCCGGCGGCGGGATCGCCGCGCAGTTCCTTGAGCATCCGCGGCATGGCCAGCATCACCGGGATCCACTTGTGGGGCTTCCACCATCGGTTGATTCGCATCCCGATCAGGAAGACGACGAAGTCGCCGTCGATGTCGGCCGTCATCCGCTGCGGAAAGATCTGTGGCATCTCAGGGGGGCGTGAACACGCAGAATATCGGGCGAGTGGCGCGTCGTGGCGAGGCGCCCGTGCCCCAGGGGCGCGACCCCCATCCGGGACCGCGGCCGCTGCGTCCCCCCGGGGCAGCCTCACTAACTTCCCCGCGTCCTCACCCGATCACCCGTGGAACTTGGGATCTATACGTTCGCCGAGAACTCGCGCGACCCGGCGACCGGCACCTCGATCAGTGCGCAACAACGCCTGCGCAACCTGATGGAGGAGATCGAGCTCGCCGACCAGGCGGGGCTCGACGTCTTCGGGATCGGGGAGCATCACCGGCCGGATTTCGTGGTCTCGACGCCGGCGGTCATCCTGGCCGCCGCGGCCGTGCGCACGAAGCGCATCCGCCTGACGAGTGCGGTGACCGTCCTGAGCTCGGACGACCCGGTGCGCGTCTTCCAGGAGTTCTCGACGGTGGACCTGCTCTCCGGGGGACGCGCGGAGATCATGGCCGGACGCGGCTCGTTCATCGAGTCGTATCCGCTCTTCGGGTACGACCTCAACGACTATGACGCGCTGTTCGCCGAGAAGCTCGGACTCCTGCTCGAGCTGCGGAAGGCGACGCATGTGACGTGGCGGGGGAAGCACCGGGCCCCGATTTCCAATCGCGGGGTGTATCCGCGGCCGGTGCAGGACCCGCTCCCCGTCTGGATTGCCGTGGGCGGAACGCCGGAATCGGTCGTGCGCGCGGGCACGCTCGGCTTGCCGCTGGCGGTCGCGATCATCGGGGGGGCGCCCGAGCGCTTCACGGACCTCGTGGCGCTCTACCGGCAGGCGGGGCGCGAGGCGGGGCACGATGCCTCACGCCTCAAGGTGAGCATCAATTCCCACGGTTACATCGGCGCGTCCTCGCGCGAGGCGGCGGATGACGCGTGGCCCCCGTATCTCGACGCCATGGGGCGCATCGGTCGCGAGCGCGGGTGGCCGCCACCGACGCGCCAGCGGTTCGAGGCCGAGCGCTCGCCCCGCGGGGCCTTGCTCGTCGGTGATCCGCAGGAGGTGATCGACAAGATCCTGTTCGAGCACGAGCTGTTCGGCATGGACCGCTTCCTGATGCAGTTCAGCGTGGGATCGATGCCCCACGCCAAGATGCTGCGGACCATCGAGACCTACGCCACCGTGGTGGCGCCGGCCGTGCGCAAGGCGCTGGGGCGCAGCGCCTAACGATCGGTGGGGGCGCGGGGCGCGAGGTCGCCGCTGGCGACCGCGCGGGTGGCGATGGCATCGAGACGGCCGTCCTGGTTCACCTTCAGGCCGCGCAGGTTGCGACGCGTGCGGCGGTAGGCCATGTGGATGAAGACCCGCGCACAGTCCAGCTCCGCCTCAGCCGCAGCCGGGTCGCCCCCCGCCTGCTCGATGTCGTGCGTCGCGCGCGCGAGCGTGGCCGAGCACAGGAAGAGGTCGATGGCCGCATTGGCGAGGCGTTCCTGCACGTATTGCCGCTCGATGATCTTCTTGCCGTGCTTGCGGAGCGCCCGCTCGACGGCGCGAGCCAGGTCGTGGACCTGGTCCGCCACCAGCTCGGCCTCCTCCTCGAGGGCGGCGTGCACCCGCGAGAACTCGGGGCGGTCGATCGTTCCCTTGACGCGTCCCGCGAGGTACTGCCCGATGGCGCCGAGCGAGTTGATCGGGTCCTGCAGCGCCTTGCCCAGGGCCTTCAGGCGCTCCCCCGGCTGCTGCAGTCCCATCAGGGCCACGAGGACGCGCAGGATCTCGTTGGTCCCCTCGAAGATCAGCATGATGCGCGAGTCGCGCACGGCCTGCTCGTACGGGGCCTCCTTGGAGTACCCCACGCCGCCCGCGATCTGCAATCCTTCGTTGGCCGAGCGGTATGCCAGCTCGGAGCCGAACACCTTGCACGCCGCGGTCTCGAGCGAGAAGTCCACCCCGCCGCGGTCCACCATGCCAGCGGTGATCATCACGCCGGCGTCGAGGGCGTAACACTCCGCCGCGGCGAGCGCGATCTTGCGGCGCAGGATCTCGAACGAGGCAATGGGCCGCCCGAACTGCTCACGCTGCGCGGCGTAGGCGATTGCCCGGTTCATGATCTCCCGCGTGCCGCGGGCCGAGCCGGAGGCCAGCCCCAGGCGCCCCGAGTTGAGGATCTCCAGCGCAATCCGGAACCCCTGGCCGACCTCGCCCAGGCGGTTCTCCACCGGGACGCGCACATTGTCAAACGACACAGAGCGGGTGTCCGACGCCTTGATGCCCATCTTCTCCTCGAGCTTCCCGAGCGACACCCCGGGACTCGCGGCCTCGACGATGAACGCCGTCACCCGCTCCTTCGCCTTGCCGTCG
>JAEUJL010000686.1 GCA_016794835.1 Gemmatimonadota bacterium
TCCGTCGCGCGAAAGACCTCCGCCGCGCGGTCGACGAGCGCATCGGGCGGGTCGTCCGCCACCAGCCGCACGGCGAGCTTCCATGAGATGTGGCGCGCCGTCGACGGATGGCGGGCGAGCAGGTCGAGCACCCGGTCTCCCTCGTCCTCACCGCGTCCTGCTTCGAACCGCTCGCCCAGGATGACCTTCTCCCCGGCGTCGTGGGCGGCGCGATTGAAGAAGAAGCCGTCGGGTTGCCCCGGGCGCACCCCCCAGCCGGTGAGCGCGCGCGCGACCTCGATCACATCGCGCTGCGCGTAGCCCCCATCCACGCCAAGGGTGTGCAGCTCCAGCAACTCGCGGGCGTAGTTCTCGTTGAGGCCGCGCGGTCGCCGGGAGAGCACGCGCTCCAGCGTGGAGGAGTCGACATTGACCACGCGCCCTCGTCGCACGGCGCGACGAGCGAGCTCGACGCGTCGCTCCGCCACGCGACGGTCGACGAGAGTCGGGCGAGTGGAGTCGGCAACACTCTGTGTGTTGTCCAGGTAGGTCAGCATGGCCGGGCTCTTCGCCACGGCGCCGAGCAGGTCACGGAACCGGCCCATGGCGTGCGGCCGGATCACGTCGCGTTCGTATGACGGGAGCAGGTAGCGCATCCCGGCGTTCTTGCCGACGAAGACATTGAAGTGGTTGAGCCAGAAGTCCGCGAGGACTTCGTCCAGCTGTCGTTCGGCGACCACGGCGCGGGCCACGCGGGCCGCGAGCAGCTGTGTCACCAGGGTCCGTCCGGCACGGACCTGGGTCGCGAGGGCGATGGAATCCTCGGTGGAGAGTCGGCCCCCCGCAGCCAGCCGCGTGAGCGTCGCGGGGGGAGGGAAGCTGCGGCGCAGTTCGGCCGGGGATCGTCGGAGGTCCGGCCATGTCTCGAGCACCGCGCGAACGGCCGGGTCGTCGCGGCGGGGCGCCCGCAGCTGGTCGTCGATCCAGGCGTCGACGCCGCGGGCGAGCACGCGATCCAGGTCACCGGGGCGGGGCCCGAACGCGAGCCGATGCAGCACGTGCGAGGCCCGCTCGCGTTCGGTAAGGGTGTCCGATCGGCCCGTGTGCGCGGGGCCGACGAGCAACGCGGCCAACAACGGAATGCTGTACCTGAGCTGCGGCACCATCGGAGGCTCCGGGAAGGTCGGACGGCACGCGGTGGGACGCCCCACACGGCGCGTCCGTTAACGGCCTCAAGCACGCCGGGGGTCAGGCCGACACTGTGACCTGTACCCCTCATTGCCGACGGCCTGCCATGTCCGAGGAGATCCTCCCATTCGGTCCCGTTGCCACGTTGCGTACCTCGCGTGAGCTACTGGACCGCGCGCGCGCGGTCGGGACGACCGCGGCGTCGGTGGTGGTGGACTGCGGCGAGTTGCGGCAGTGCGACGCCGCCGGCCTGCAGGTCCTGCTCGCCTTGCGATCGGCGCTTGCGGCCCGGGGCGGGCTCTTCCGGATCGTGAACGTCCCCGCTGACCTCCGGTGGCGGTTCGACTACACCGGCCTGCCCTACACCGCGGCCTGATCTCCGTCTTCACCCCCGACGCCACATGGCAAAGACAGCTTTGGTCGTGGACGACTCGACCACGATGCGCGAGATGGTCTCGTACTCGCTGAAGGAAGCAGGCTTCGACACGCTGACCGCTGGCGATGGCCAGCAGGCGCTCGACGTCCTGCAGGGCAAGTCGGTCGACCTGATCATCTCGGACCTCAACATGCCGGTGATGGACGGGATCACCTTCATCAAGAACGCGCGGCAGCGCGACGAGCTCAAGGGCGTTCCCATCCTCATGCTGACCACGGAATCCCAGGCGAGCATGAAGGAGCAGGGCAAGGCCGCCGGGGCGACGGGATGGCTCGTGAAGCCGTTCAATCCCGAGATGCTGCTGAAGGTCATCGCGAAGGTCGTCCCCTGAGCGCGCACGTCCGCCAATCCGGGCAGCCATGAGCACTGAGACCGATCCGTTCGCCGACTTCAGCGAGGCGTTCTTCGAGGAATCCGCGGAACATGTCGCCGCCGTCGAGGCGGGGCTGTTGCGCCTGGATGCCGGGACGCTCGAGGCGGAGGGGATGCATGGCGTCTTTCGCGCCGTGCATTCCATCAAGGGACTGGCCGCCACGCTGGGCTTCGGCGAGGTCGCCGCGTTTACCCACGAGTTCGAGAGCGTCCTCGACCGCCTGCGCAGCGGCACGATGGCGTCGACGCCAGAGCTGGCCCAGCTGCTCCTGCGGTCCAACGACACGCTGAAGGCGCTCCTCGATGCCAGTCGTGCGGGGCGTGCCGCCTCGGTGCCCGTGGCTGAGGTGACGGCGGCCCTGCAGGCGGTGCTCGATGGAAAGGCCAAGGGCGCATCGGCCCCCGCCGCGGCGGCCAGTGCCCCGGCGTCCGGGCCCGAAGCCCGGCAGTACTCGATCCGCTTCCTGCCGCGCCCGGGGCTGTTCACCACCGGGCAGGATCCCATGCTCGTCGTCCGCGAGCTGGCGGAGCTGGGCGATGAGGTGTCCGTGGTGTGCGAAACCACCCGGCTGCCGACGCTGGACGCCCTGGATCCCGAGCAATGTCACCTGATCTGGGTCGTGAAGGTCACCACCACGGCCACCCGGGACGCCATCGAGCAGGCGTTCATGTTCATCGAGGACGACTGCGAATACTCCCTGCGCGACGTCACCGACGATCCCGCACGCGCTGGCGTGGCCGCCTTTGCCCCAACGCTCAAGCAGGTCGCGGCGGCGGCGGTCGGTGACCCCAAACCGGTGGCAGCAGAAGCCACCTCCATTCGGGTGCCGACGGACAAGGTGGATGCGCTCGTCGACCTGGTCGGCGAGCTGGTGATCTCCCAGGCGATGGTCAACCAGATCGCCACGACGTTCGAGCTGGGGCGCCTGAAGGAGCTGCAGGACGCCCTGGCGTCGCTGGATCGCAGCACGCGGGACCTCCAGGAGCGGGTGATGAGCGTCCGCATGCTGCCGGTCGCGACCGTCTTCAACCGCTTTCCGCGCCTCGTCCGCGACGTGTCGGGCAAGATCGGGAAGAAGGTGCGCCTCGAGCTGCAGGGCGCGGAGACGGAGCTGGACAAGGGGATGATCGAGCGGATCGGGGATCCGCTCACGCACCTGGTGCGCAACGCCATCGATCATGGCCTGGAGACACCGGCCGATCGCGTGGCGGCCGGAAAGTCGGACACGGGCACCGTGATGCTCCGGGCCTTCCACGAGGGCGGCACCGTGGTGATCGAGGTGTCGGACGATGGACGCGGCCTCAACACGGCCCGCATCCGCGAGAAGGCGATCGCCAACGGGTTGATCCGCGCGGACGAGGTCCTGAGCGACGACGAGCTGCACGCCCTGATCTTTGCCCCGGGCTTCTCGACGGCCGCCCAGGTCAGCGACCTGAGCGGTCGCGGCGTCGGGATGGACGTCGTGAAACGCAACGTGGAGGGGATGAGTGGATCGGTCACCGTGGCCTCCACGGCAGGGCAGGGGAGCCGGGTCCGCATTCGCCTGCCGCTGACACTGGCGATCCTCGATGGCCTCATCGTGGGCGTGGGCGGGGCGAGCTACGTCCTTCCCCTGCTGTCCGTGGTGGAGTCGCTGCGGCCGAACCCGCGGGACGTGCGCACGATCCTCGGCGACGGGGAGGTCCTCGTCGTCCGCGGGGAGAGCCTCCCGTTCGTGCGGCTGCACAGCGTCTTTGGCCACCCCACGGCGACGACCGAGCCCAGCCAGGCGATCGTGGTGATCGCCGAGACGGACGGCCGGCGGTTCGGCCTGATGGTGGACGACGTCCTGGGCCAGCAGCAGGTCGTCATCAAGAACCTCGAAGCCAACTATCGCAAGCTGGATGGCGTGATGGGCGCGACGATCCTTGGCGATGGGCGCGTCTCCCTGATCTGTGACATCCAGGAACTGTTCCGACATACCACCACCCGCCGCCATGCGGCGGACATCGGCGCCGCGACGGTCGGGGCGCCCGAGGACATCTTCGCATGAGTGCCCCGACGTTTGCCCAGGACCTGGA
>JAEUJL010000687.1 GCA_016794835.1 Gemmatimonadota bacterium
GTCGAGCATGGCGCGCCATCCGTCGGGGTTGTGCACGAAGTCCACGATGACCGTGGCGCCGCGCACCTGGCGCACCTGCAGGCGTCCCGGGTTGTCGGCCGGGGATGCCCCAAAGGTCCGTAACGTCCGCTCGATGGCGGCCAGCGGGACCCCCAGGGCATGGGCCGCGACCATGGCGGCGAGCGCATTCGCCGTGTTGTGCCGCGCCTTGCCGCCCAGGAGGATCGGGATCGTTCCCACGGGCACCTGCTGCACGATGGCGCCGGCGGACACGAGGGTGAGCTGATCGCCCATCACCGTGGCAATGGCCGCGCCGGCGAGGGTCGCCTGGCGGATGACCGGGTTGTCGGCGTCGAGTGAGAACCACCAGGTGGGGCCCTCCACCGTGCGCGACGCGGCGACGAGGGTGTCGTCGTCGGCGTTGAGGACGAGCGGGGCCCCGGGGCGCAGGGCACGCCGCACGACCAGCTTCGCCTCGCCTAACGACGGCACGTCGTGCACCCCGTATTCCCCGAAGTGGTCGGCGGCGATGCGCGTGACGACGGCGACATCCGCCACGTTCACGCCGAGTCCGCGCCGGAGGATCCCGCCTCGTGCCGTCTCGAGGACCGCAGCCTGGACGGCAGGGTCCCACGCCACGCGCCGTGCGCCGGCGGGGCCCGACCAGTCACCGTCCTCGACCTGTGTGCTGCCAATCCAGACACCGTCGGTACAGGTGTGCCCCGTGACCCATCCCGCCTCGCGGCACATCGCGGCGATCACGCGCGTGGTGGTGGTCTTGCCGTTGGAGCCGGTGACGAGCGCGGTGGGGACGCCGTGCACGGTGTCCCAGTCGACCTCACCCGGTTGTGGCAGCGCGGCGAGCGGCCAGGCGCGCGCCCCGGTGCCAACGCCGACGCCGGCCTGGTCATCGTCGAAGCAGAAGGCCACGCCGCGTGCCTGTGCGGCCTGGGCCAGGGCCCGCAGGTTGGGGCGTCGTTCGTGCTGGATGTGCACGCGGAGGCGCGCGACGAGGTCATCGTCGGGGGCCGCGTCACCCAGCTCGACCAGGGCGAGGGCCTGCTCCGTGACCTCGGTGGCGGCGAGCAGGCCGTCGACCGGTGCGGTGACAAACAAGCCGAGGCCGCCGGGCCACGCGCGGGTCACGACCGACTCGCCCTGCCATCCCACCGCATCGAGCAGGCGTTGAGCGGTCACGGACCACCGTCGCGCCAGCTCCGCGGCGTGCGACGCGTCCACCGCCACCTCGAGGACCGCGCCGGGGAGGGCGTGGTAGAGGTTCGGGCCCATGAGGCGGCGGGAGTCGATCAGGGCGGAGAGCAAATGGTGCGGGTTGCTGGGTGGTGAAGGCTGGGGCGCGTGCTGGTGGCCGGGGCTGGGCTAATCGTCGCTTTCCTTCGCCAGCCGCACGCCGCGCTCATCGCGCACCAGGGACACATCCTCACCCAACGTAGCGGCCGTGGCCCGGATTGCCGCATCATCACCGGCTACCGGCACGCGGTGTGACCCGGTCACGTGCAGCGACTCCGTCGCGCCTTCGCTGCGGAAGTGCACCACCTGCTTCCATCCACGGGCGAGGGCGTCGGCAAACAGCAGCAGGATGTCCCCGCGCTGTGCCATCTCCAGCCCGGCCTGCATCGCTTCCTGCTCGTCGGGGATCACCTGGATGCGAGCGGCGGGCACTCCGGCGGCGAGCATCGCATCGCGGATGCGATGCGGCACGTCGGTCGCGCCGCGGCCGCGCAGGTCGTCATCGCGGCGGCAGATGTAGTGATCGAAGTTGCCACGCGCCGCGGCCTGGCCGATCTCGTCCAGGTCCTCATCGCGCCGGTCGCCGGGGCCGGCCACCACGCAGATGCGTCGGCCCTTGCACTCGAGCCGCGCGACCAGCTGGCACACGGCGTCCACGGCGGCGGCATTGTGCCCGTAGTCCATGATGACCTTGAACGGGTGCTCGTCGAACACGTTGAGCCGGCCCGGCGCCTGGTAAAACGTCGTGTGGAAGGTGCGCAGCCCGTTGCGGATGTCTTCCAGCTTGACGCCCATGCTGTAGGCCATCGCCGCGGCGAACATCGCGTTCTGCACGTTGAAGGTCGCCTTGCCCTCCATCGTCGCGGGGACGAGGTGCGTCCACAACAACGGGATGTGGGCCCCCTTGTCGTAGATCGTCATCATCTGCCCGTTGATTCCCCCTTCGAGGGCAATCGCCCGTCCACCGGCGCGGATGTGCTCGCGCACCAGCTGGTGCTCCGGGTTGAGGGTCACATAGCAGACATTCTTCGCGTCGGTGTACGCGGCCATCCGCAGCACCCGCGGGTCATCGGCATTGAGCACCGCGGTGTCGCGGGCGACCTCGGCGATAATGCGCTTCACCTCGGCCAGGTCGTCGAGCGTGTTCACGCCACGCATGCCGAGGTGGTCGCTCTGCACGTTGAGGACCGCACCCACGTCCACATGGCGCACGCCGAGCCCGGCGCGAAGGAGGCCGCCGCGCGCCACTTCCAGCACGGCCACGTCCACGGAAGGATCGGAGAGGACCATGCGCGCCGAGACGGGGCCGGTCATGTCACCGGCCACGGTGCGCTGGCCGTTGATGTAGACGCCGTCGGTGGAGGTGAGGCCCACCGTCTTGCCGCACATCTTGTGGATGTGGGCGAGCATGCGCGCGGTGGTCGTCTTGCCGTTGGTGCCTGTGACGGCGGCGATGGGGATCCAGCTCGGGCTGCCCGGCGGGAACAGCATGTCGATCGTGCGACCCGCGACATCGCGTGGCTTGCCGTCGCTGGGGGCCATGTGCATGCGGTA
>JAEUJL010000693.1 GCA_016794835.1 Gemmatimonadota bacterium
CCCCGACGGACGTCGCGTCCTTCCAGCGGCCCACCTCGGACAACGCGCGCACCAGGATGATCGACGCCGGGTGCGACGAGTCGGCGGCGATCGCCACCTCTGCCGCCCGGATCGCCTCGGCGTACTTGCCGGTGCGATACAGTTGCGCCGCACTCTGCGGGGCGCCTTCCTGGCCGCACGCCGCGGCCGGCATCACCAGGGTCGCGACGGCCACAAACCACGAGAAGGATCGACGCCACGTCATGGCTTTCGTGCCTCCAGCGCGCGCAGGGCACGCGTCTTCTCGGCCAGCTCGACCAGGAGGGGTTCCAGCGCCTTCTGGTACGCGTCCTCGCTCATGGTGCTTCGACGCGAGCGCAGTGAATCGATGCGCGATTCCAGCACGCGCCGCTCCTCGACGAGCCGTGCCGCTCGCGGATCGCTCGCCACCGCCGCCCCGCCGAGCGGCTCGAGGAAGAAGGTGCGCGCCAACTTGCCATCGGGGGCGTTCTCCGAGGCGTCGCCGCGTCCGGCGCCATCGCCGTCGTCATCCAGCTGGGGATGCTCGCTCGCCAGCTGGTTGGCCAGCTCGAACTTGCGCTCGACTTCCTGCCGCGCGTAGGTGAACGCTTCCAGCAGCGAGACCCGGCCGTCCTTGTCCGTGTCCCCCGCCGCCTCCGCGAGTGCCTTCACGAAGAACCCGGGAAAGAACGTCTCGTTCTGCTCCCGCGCGCTCTTGGTCGCGGTGATCACGATGCGACGCGGCCCGCTCAATGCCTTGACGAACTCGCCACTGGAGCTTGCCGTGTTCACGAACGCGAGGCTCCCCGCGTAGCCGTCCAGGACGCGAGCGAAATCCTCCACCGTCATGTCCGGCCCGGGAAGGTTGAAGCGGGTGACGTCGGCCTGCGCGTTTCCGTGCCCGAACAGGATGACGACCAGTCGATCGCCGGCACGGCCCGCACTCACGATGCGCGTGAGCGCCCCTTCCACGTTCGCCTTCGTCGAGCGCCCACGCCCGACGGTCGAGTCCTCCGTGAAGGCCCAGACCTGGGAATCCGGCAGGGCAAAGCGGCTCCGCGCGGCGCGCACCATCGACTGGGTCATCGTGCGGAACGCCTGCGTGAACCGGGGTTCGCCGCCCACGCCCGCCACGACCACCAACGTGGTGCGCGGCCCCTGGGCCTGGGCCAGGCTCGCCGCGAGCAGGGTCCCAAGGAGGAGTCGCATCAGGCCAGCCCCCGTCGACGGCGCAACACCCACTCCCCGCCTAACGCGAGCAGCAGGGTGAGCAGCACCAGCGGCATGTCCCACAGGTCGTTCTTCTTCACGACCGTCGACCCCGCGGGGCTATACACAATGTCCTCGGCGATGCGCACCGCGTCCTCCGGCCGGTAGTAGCCACCACCGGTCTCCTCGGCCACCTGGCGCAGCAACGCCGACCGCAACTCGGCGCCGAAGAACTCGTCGGTGGGCTCGGCAATGCGCACGTACCCCGCACGGCTGGCGGCGGTGTCACCACGCGCCATGGCCTCCAGCTGGATGGCGTGGACGCCGGTGCCCGCCGGGACAAACGACCCCGTGTATTCCCCGTCGCGATCCGGTACCCAGTCCAACCGCAGCGCCGAGGCCGACGATCCCGCGGCCACCTCACCGCCCACGGTGGCCCCATTCACGCGCAGGTAGGACTTGTCAGCCACGGTGGCGTGCAGGGTCACCGCCTCACCCGGGCCCGACTCCTCGGGCGCACTCACCTCCACGCGGTCCGGCACATCAGCCACCAGCCACCGCAACATCTGGCGCCACAAGACCTCGTGCGTCGAATCCGCGAGCGGAATCGAGGCATGCATCTGCCACAGCCAGGTGTCCTGCACGCCGAGCCCCATCACGCGCCCTCGACCGAAACGCTGGACGGCCACCATCGGGCGCGTCGCGGGCCCTTCGCCCACCGTGCCATTGAGCAACACCGTCGCCCCCGGCTTGGCCCGCACGACCGCGTTGACCGAGGTCAACGGCGGAAGGGATGCCCACCGGGCCGCCGTGGACGAGTCGGTGCCGCCCACCTGCAGCGCGGGATGCAACGCCCCCGCGGGGGTGAGCACCGCGTGCACCTCGCGCACCGCGGTATCCGGCGCCGCCGCCGTGAGTTCATAGGGAAAGGCGTCGGACAGCGGGGTCCCGGCATACCCACCTTCCGCATACGCCGCGCGCCCGCCGAGGAACATCAACCCGCCGCCCCGCTCGGAGACAAAGTCCGACAGCATGCGCAGCTGGTCGGCGCTGAAGAACGAGGCCTCGATGCTCCCGAGGACAACCCCACGATAGCTGAACAACTCCTCGCGCGTGCGCGGGAACCCCCCGACCAGCTCGGTCGAGTCATCCACGCCGATGCGCAGGAACTTGTCCTTCGCGGAACGCAGCAGCGTGACCAGCTGCACGTTCTCGTCACCCTCCACCGCCCGCTGCGCGAACTTCAGCTCGAAGCGCGGCTCCCCTTCCATGTACAGGATCTTCTCGCGGCGATCGCGCACCACCAGCAGCGTATGTCGCTCGTTGTTCTCCTTGACCAGCTCCCCGGGTTGCACGGGCACATGCACGCGCAACAGGCGCGCCCCCTGCTCGGTGGCGGGAATCCGGATGCGCGCCTGCACCGCCTCCCCGTTGCGCGGCAGCTCAACGGTCACCGACCCGACGATCCGCCCGGAGTCCTCCACCACCACCGGGATCCGCGTCCCCCCGAGCCCGCGCTGGGAGATCACCACATTCACCAGCACCGTGGAGTTCTTCAGCACGCTGCGCGGCGCATCGATGCGCGTCACCTCGGCATCCTTCTCGAATCGCGGCGTCCCCACCCCCACCGTGTAGACGGGCACCCCGCGGGACCGCAGGGACAGCAGCTGCTCGGTGATCCCGGTCGTCCCGGGCGCGCCCCCCGCCGCCGAGTTGTCCGCGCCATCGGAAAGCACCACGATCCCGGCGAGTGGGGCCCCCGCCAGCTCGTCCTGTACGCGCAGCATCGCCGAGAGCAGCCGCGTCCGTGGTCCGGTGAACGGAATCCCGTTGGCGTCGCCCACCTTCCCCGCCGTGGACACCCGGTAGACGCGCGTCTGGTAGCGCGGCTGCAGCGCCTTGAGGAGCGCGGAGTCGACCGTGCCGACCAGGGAGGTGACCGCGGACGACCTCGGCTTTCCACCGGCAAGGTCGGGGATCCCCATGCTCCTGGAGTCGTCCACCAGCACCGCCACGATGTTCCGCTGGGCCACCGACTCGGCGATCACCAGCACCGGACGCGCCAGCGCAAAGGCCAATGCCCCAACCCCGAGCAGGCGAAGTCCCCCGAGCGCGATCCGGTCCCGCCGCGCCAGTTCCGTCGCGCGACCGTAATGCGCGACGGCGGCTGCCAGGGCCGCCGCAACAGCCAGCCACACCAGCCACATCGGGACCGGGGGCGCGAACCCCAGGGTCCCGCGGGCAAATGCCGCCGGACGGTACTTCAGGAAGAACTCGACTACGCCGTCCAACGCACCTCCCGGGTGGCCCTCGTGATCGACTCGTTCCCGTCCCCCGGTATCGTCACCCGCTGCGCGGCAACGCGCGTGACCGCTGGGACGAAGCGTAGTTCCGGCGTGCTGTACCCCGCATTCCCCTTCGACAGGCCGGGACGAACTCCGTTAACCCGACCCGTACGTGTCGCGGAGCAGCTGCTCGACCGTCGCCCGGCGAAACGCGAAGATGCCCCGGAGCTGCCGGCGCACGAGCGGAAGGGCGACCAAACCGAGCACCCCGAAGGGGAGTTCATAGCGGACTTCATCGTCCATCACGGTGGCACCCGGACCGTCAGAGCGGAAGCGGTGCGTATGTTCCCACAGGGCGTACGGCCCGCGCTCCTGGAGGTCGATGAACCGGTGCGGCGGGTCCCACTCCGTGATGCGGGTCCGCCACTTCATCGGCCACCCGTGGAGGCGAATCCGGTAGTCGATCTGCGCGCCGGCCCGCATATCGACAGGCAGCGGGGTCAGGATCTCGAACCCCAGGGACGGCGGGGTGATCGCGGCGAGGTTCTCCGCGCGCGAGAAGAAGTCAAACACCTGCTCCACCGGGTGGAGGAGGCGCTGCGAAACCTGGAGGAGGTGGGGCATGGGCGTGGCGAGTGCGTCACTCGCCTAACGCCCGGCCGGCCCCACCAGATCCCGTCAGTGCAGGCGGCTGGACGTCGCCTCGATGTGCGCCTCGGGGACACACTTGCGGTACGCGGCGACCGCATGCTGCAACGCCAGCAGCGCGCTGGCCTCGAGGTCGTACTCCATCGCGAGGTCCTTCAACTGCTCCGGCGAATGCGCGGACATGCGTCGTGACTTGAGGTCCACCCCGCTGTGGCGCCGCTGGTACTCGCGGCTGGCCTGCCAGAGCATCACGGCTTTGCGGTACCACTCTTCTTCCTTCGCCACCCCCGCGCTCGGGGCTCCCTCGTAGGCGCTGATGGCCGCCAGGAGGAGGGTGTCGCAGGTGCTGGCCAGCTGCAGGGCGGAATCCTGCTCGTCCTCCGCGGTCCCCGAGTCCACGAGGGCCGCGTACCGCTGCCGCTGACGCACGCATTCCGTGGCCGCGCGATACAGGCGATCCGCCGGTGCGCGCGGGCCCACGATGATGGGGTTGTCAGACGTGACGGGGGTCGGCTTTCGGGTGCGGGGCATGCGACGGGGCTCCGGTGAGGGCGATCCCCCGCTCCGAGCCGAGCGGGGACACACCCTGTTGAGAGCGGATACTATAGGAGCGCCCACCGCCCACTGGTAGTGCGGCCCTAGTCGCCGGCCCCCGCCGGTGCGGCCTCCGCCATGGCGGAGACGAGGCGTTCGACTTCCTCCTGGCGCGCGTTCAGGGCCCCGTCGCGCCACCAGTCGGCGAGCGGCGCGACTTCACCCACCGCCTCCGGACGGATGCGCCAGAGGTCGAGTCGCTCGGCCACGTAGATCAGCTCGCACCGCAGGTCGAGCATTTCCGGGACGGGCGAGCGTCGGTGCGTGGCGATCGCGTGCGCCACCTGGGCGCCAAGCCCCCACTGCAGGGCCGCGAGCCCCCCGAGCGTCTCGTG
>JAEUJL010000719.1 GCA_016794835.1 Gemmatimonadota bacterium
GACGGTCGCCAGGCCGAGTGGCTGTACGACCTGGAAAGCGACCCCTGGGAGCGGCACAACCTGCGGCAGCGCGACCATGTCGCCGTCCGGGAGCGGCTTGGCGCGGCGCGCGCGACCGTCGCGTCGATCCAGCGGGACGGGGACACCCCGGGCGCCGGACGGGTCACGCTCGCGGGCGATGTCGCCGTGGAGCGAGCTGCGGCGGTGCCGGGAACACGATGAATCGGCGACCTAACGATTGCCTGGCGATAGCGAGCGAAGTCCCCCGCGGCCCTGCCCGGTTGACGCGCGGGCAAGGATAGGCGCTATCGGCGTTGATACGCGTACATGGTGACCGACTCCACGTCGTCCGCGTCGCGCTCAATCCCCAGCACGTAGTCTGTTCCGGCCTCGAGCAGGTGGAACCCTCGTGGCAAGACGATGTCGGCCACCCAGCGTCCATCAGAACCCAGGACGGACCAGCGGACGGGTTGCGCCGGCGTCTGGCGCCCCGCGCGCCCGAGAGGCATCTCCTCGAGCAGGACGAACTCACTGATCCACACCTCGTTCCCAGGGCCCATCTCCAGGCGCCCGAATCGCGAGCGCTCCTCGCCGAACTGGAACGAGGCGGTGACGGCGTCGATGCGATCGCGTGGTGCAGTGGCATTCATCCTTCGGAAGGCCTCGCGATACATCTCGCGGTCCGCCTCACGGACCATCTCCGCAGGCACCTCGCGCCGCGTGCGCCAGTACAACTGGCCCGACGGCGACCAGCACGACACCTCCCATGTGCCGGTCCACCCGGTGCAGGCGCGATCGGAGCGGACGGCCAGCCTTCCGGCGGCACTCAGGAAGAGGGGCTGGTTCCGGCCCCCGACCCGCACCATCTCGTAGCCTGGCACCTCCGCGACCAGGGTCGATCCCGCGTCTCGTTGCACCTCCACGCGAAACATGGCGAGCGGACGCCGCTGCGTCGTGTCAAACGGCACCGTGCCGCCGAGCACCACGCTCGCCCCGTCCGACAGCGTTCCGTACCAGGTCACGATCGACTGGCCGGCCATGGTGGCGCGCGGCATCGTCCGCAGGAGGGTGCCATCCGGCCGAAAGGCCTGCACGCGCCCGGGCCCGTCGACGACGAACAGGGTGTCCGCCGTGCGTGCAAAGCGAATGGAGCCCTCGAACTCACTCGGGCCCATGCCACGCCGGCCTATGGTGCGCTCGAACCGCCCGGATGCATCAAAGATCCGCAGTTCATTGGTGGAGCCGTGGACGACAACCAGCCGCCCGTCGGATAACCGGGCGGCGCCCACGACCCCAGCCAGCTCACTCGGACCCGTGCCTTCCGCCCCCCCGATGCGCACGCGAGCTGCAGGACTCACCCTCCAGGTGGCGGCCGGCAGGTGGCCGAGCCGATAGCTCCGCAATCGCACCCCCGCCGAATCACGGAGCGTCTGGGCCCCGGCTGTCAGGGCCAGGAGCATCGAGAGGCCGCACCATCGTCGCATCGAAGCATCCACGCGAGGGACGCCGCCAAGTGTTCCCGTTCGTCCTGACTGGCGCAATGTGGGCGCCCGAGGCTTCATCGACTCCTAACGTCGGTAGCACCACACGGCGGGGGAGTCTCAGGGGCCGCTCGCCCGCCGGTGGGTGTCCGTGACCAGCCATCCCCGGAAATCGCCCGCTTGCCCTGACGCGCGTCGCGGCGCACGATACGGCATTCCCAACCCCCGCCCGTCATGCGTCGTCGCACCAGTGCCCTGCTCGCCACCCTCGCCTTCCTTGTCGCCGCCCCTGCCGCGG
>JAEUJL010000723.1 GCA_016794835.1 Gemmatimonadota bacterium
GGGGCCAAGGGCGTCGGTGCCGCCAACGGCCCGGCCCTCAACGATGCCCAGTGGGTCCAGCTCAAGTCCGGCAGCTACGACGAGATCGTCGGGATCATCACCAGCGGCGTTCCCGCCGCGAACATCAAGGACCCGAGCCGCAAGAACCCGATGGGCGCACGCGGCGGGCGCATGGCGCTGACCGACCCGCAGATCAAGGCGGTGGCGGCCTACGTCTACTCGATTTCCAGGAAGTAGCCGGGCGCGTCACTCACGGCGCAAATACGAAGGGGGCGAGGAGCCGACGATCGAGTCGCTCCTCGCCCCCTTTTTCGTGCAGTGCCAGCACCTCCGCCCACCGCACCCGCCACCCCTCTGCCTACCCGCGCCCCGCGACCTGCGCCCCGCGACCCGCGACCTATCGCGTCATCGCCCTGAACTGCTCGACCGCCGCGTTCACCTTGAAGTCGATGGCGATCTTCCCGATCTCCGCTGACGCCTTGGTCGGGTCCCCATTCACTCCGGAGTCCGGGCTGCCGCCATTCGGCGCCAACTTGTTCTTCCGGATGCCGGCCGCGTGGACGTACAGCAGCTGCGAGGTGTCGCTGGTGCCGGCGTGGCTCCCGACCGTCGCGTTGTCCCAGCCGTACTTCTGCTGCAGGTAGTCCCGAATCAGGATGCGTCCCTTCTGGTAGTAGTCCACCAGGGCGAAGACCTTCACGCCGCTCCCGGCCCACTCGGCGTTCACCGTGTTGGCCACGGCCGTCATCCCGGCCTGGTTTCCGCCGCTGTCACCGATGAGCAGGATGTTCGTGAAGCCGTGCACCTTGAGGCTGCGCACCGCAGCGTCCAGCAGGCGGTCGTAGCTGGGGGAGGGGAGCGAGATCACCCCGGGCTTGTCGCCAAAGCCGGGGCGGTTGTAGTCCCCCTCAGGCACGTACTGCAGCGTGGGCGCCACGAGGGCGTCGCCAAGGACGCGGGCGATCTCGCCGGCGGCGAAGGTGACGATGTAGTTGTGCTTCCCCATGATCATGTGGGGGCCGTTCTGTTCGGTGCCGCCGATCGGGATGATGATCGTCTTCTTGCCGCCGGCGATGGCATCGCGGACCTCGGTCCAGGTCATCGCCTCGATGAACGGGGTGCCGAGCGCGGGCTGGGCACCAGCCCCGCGGGTCATGGCGAGTGCCGCGAGGGAGGTGAGGAGCAGTCGTCGCATGGGTCAGTCCTCCTGGCTGGCGGCGGCCATCGATGCGCGAATCTGCGCGACGGCGTTGTCCACTTTGATCTTGAGCAGGCCCTCCCCGATCTTCGCGCTGGCCTTGGTCGGGTCGCCGCTCACCCCGCTGCCCTGGAATCCACCGTTCATCGCGAACTTGTCCGGCCTGAGCAGCCTGGCGTTCACGTACATCAGCTCGGAGGTGTCGAGCATCCCGGCGTGGCTCCCGATCTGTTCGTTCGTGAAGCCCTGGCCGTTGAGCCACTTCCGCATGTCCTCGCCGGCCTTCGTGTAGTAGTCGCCGATGAAGTGGACTCGCGCGCTCCCCGCCCACTCGGCATTGAGGGCGGTCGCCACATCTGACATCCCGCGCTGGTTGCCGCCGGAGTCCCCAATGAGGATGATGTGCGTAAACCCGCCTGCCTTAAGGCTTTTGGCGGTGTGCGTGAGAAGTTCCTTGAAGCGGTCCTCCGGCAGGGTGATGGTCCCCGCCATGGCCATGTGACCGCGCGGGTTCTCCCACGAGCCCTCGGGGACGTAGGTGATGATGGGCGCGACGAGGGCCTTACCCACCGTCCGCGCGATCTTCTCGGAGGTCCAGGTGAGGACGTACTTGTGCTCCCCCATCACCATGTGCGGTCCCTTCTGTTCCTGGCCCGCGGTGCCGACGATGACCGTGCGCGTTCCGGCCTTCTGGAGGTCCCGGATCTCGTCCCAGGTCAGGTCCTCGAGGAAGACCGTGTCGGGGGGACGCTGGGCGGTGGCCGTCGCCGCGCCGAGCGAGGCGAACGCGGCAAGCAGGAGGGGCAGTCGCATGGAGGAGGGCCGTAGGGTCGCCGGAACATGCACCGCGGCACGCCACGGTACCAGCGGCGACGCGGGCCGTTAGCAGATCCTCGGGAGCTGCTCCCCGATCTGCATCGTCACGACCCGGTTTGCCCCCAGCCCGGTCCGCGCGACGACCATCGCGGGGTGCCGATCGGTGACCAGGCCGATCCGCGCCGATGCCGTCCCGAGCGGATGGGCACGCATCGCCGCCAGGCACGCATCGGCCTGGGACGGCGGCACGATGGCCACGAGCTTTCCCTCATTCGCCACAAAGAACGGGTCCAGCCCGAGCAGCTCGCACGCGGACCGCACGGCGGGGCGCACCGGCACGGCGTCCTCCTCGATCACCATTCCCACGCCCGCCTGACGAGCGATCTCGTTGAGGGCCGACGCCAGGCCGCCTCGAGTGGGGTCGCGCAGGACATGAAGGTCCGGGGCGACCGCGAGCATCGACTGCACGAGTCCGTTCAATGGGGCGCAATCGCTCTCGATCGCGGAGTCGAATTCGAGCCCCTCGCGCACACTCATGATGGCCATGCCATGGTCCCCGACCGGGCCGCTGACCAGGATGACATCCCTGGGGGCCGCTCGCTGGGGCGCGATCTGCACCCCGGGCGGGACGTCCCCCAGTCCGGCCGTGTTGATGTAGATCCCATCCCCATGCCCGCGCTCGACCACCTTGGTGTCACCGGTGACGACGATGACGCCGGCGGCCCGCGCGGCGGCGGCCATGTCGCCAACGATCGCGGCCAGGGTGGCGACAGAGAACCCCTCTTCCAGGATGAAGCCGGCCGTGAGGTACCGCGGAATGGCCCCGCTCATCGCGAGGTCGTTGACCGTCCCGTTCACCGCCAGGGAGCCGATGCTACCTCCCGGGAAGAGATGCGGCTTCACGACAAAGGAATCGGTCGACACCGCGACCCGACCGCCGGGGCGCGCGAGGACGGCGGAGTCCGAGAGGGTGTCGAGCGCGGCGTTGGCGAACGCTGGTCGAAAGAGGTGATCGACGAGATCGGCCGAGAGGGTGCCACCGCCCCCGTGTCCCATCACGATGGCCGGGTAGTCGCTGAGGGGGAGGGGACAGCTCCACCGTTCCAGGTCGATGTGCGAGCCGGCAGGCGGGGTCATGCGCGGGCGGCCTCCAGCGTTGCAAAGCGTCCGTAGTTGTAGTAGGCCGCGCAGGCGCCTTCGCTGGAGACCATCGTCGCTCCCAGCGGCGTGCGCGGGGTGCAGGCCTTCCCGAAGGCGGCGCAGGCATTGGGCTTGATGACGCCCCGGAGCACGTCACCCGCGCGGCAGAGGGTGGACTCACTCGTCCGGATGCCTGCGACATCGAACCGCGAGACGGCGTCAAAGTCGCGGTACGCCTCTCGCAGGGACCACCCGCTCTGCGGAATGGTGCCAATCCCGCGCCAGACGCGGTCGGTCACCTCGAACACCTCGTCGAGGAGCGACTGGGCGGGCCGGTTGCCCTCGACGGTCACGACGCGTTCGTAGGCGTTGTCGACCACATGTTCGCCCGCCTCCAGGTGGCGGACGGCCCGGCGGATGCCCTCGAGCACGTCGAGGGGCTCGAAGCCGGTCACGACGATGGGCACCCGGTGCTGCGCGGCCAGGGACGGGTATTGCCAGGTGCCCATCACGCTGCAGACGTGGCCGGCCGCGAGGAACGCCTGCACGCGATTGTTTGGCGCGCGCATGATGGCATCGATCGCCGGCGGGACCAGGACGTGCGAGACGAGCATCGAGAAGTTCCGCAGCCCCTCGCGCCGGGCGAGGTGGACCGCCATGGCATTCGCCGGCGCGGTGGTCTCGAAGCCGATCCCGAAGAAGACGACCTGCCGGTCCGGGTGCTGCCGGGCCAGGGCGACTGCGTCCAGCGGCGAGTAGACGATGCGCACATCGCCGCCCTCGCTCTTCACGCGAAAGAGGTCGCGCGTGGAGCCCGGGACGCGCAGCATGTCCCCAAACGAGGTGAAGATGACTCCCGGCTGGGCGGCGATGGCCAGGGCCCGGTCGATCATCTCGAGCGGGGTCACGCACACCGGGCAGCCCGGGCCGTGGATCAGCTCAATGCTCGGGGGGAGGAGCTGGTCGATCCCGTTGCGCATGATGGAGTGGGTCTGTCCCCCGCAGACCTCCATGATCGCCCACGGGCGCGTGACCACGCGGTGGATCTCGTCGGCCAGGCGCCGCGCGATGCTCCCATCGCGGAATTCCGACAGGTACTTCATGCGATGTGCGGCGGGACCGGACACGGTCCGGGCGCGGGATATTCCTCGGGCGACGCCTCACCCAGTTCCGCCTCGAGGACGCCGAGCTCGCGGAAATGGCGGAGCGTCTCCTGCGCGGACGCTTCATCGATGCGGCTGATCGC
>JAEUJL010000726.1 GCA_016794835.1 Gemmatimonadota bacterium
CAGATCATCGAGAGGAGGAGCCGTGGCCGAGAAGAGCGAGCTGTTGCAGGGGACCCTGGACCTCCTGCTGCTCAAGGTCCTGTCGCTGGAGCCCATGCACGGCTGGGGGATCACGCTGCGCATGGAGCAGATGTCCGGCAGTGTGCTCCTCCTCAACCAGGGCTCACTCTACCCGGCCCTCGAGCGGCTGCGTGACAAGGGCTGGATCCGTTCGGACTGGCAACTCACGGAGAACAATCGCCGCGCGCGATACTACAGCCTGACGGCCGCCGGTCGCCGCCAACTCGCGGCGGAGCGCGCGGCGTGGAAGCGGGTCTCGACGGCCGTGAACGCCATCGTGGATTGGGCCGGAGCGCTCCCGTGAACGGGCCAAGGCGACTCCTTGCCTCGTGGTGGCACCTTCGCCGCGATGACCGCGAGCACACGGAGGAGGTGGAGTTCCACCTCGCGATGCTCACGGAACGTCACCTGCAGGCCGGTGTGGACCGCGACGAGGCCCGTCGTCGCGCCCTGGTCGAGTTCGGGTCCCGGCCCGCCGTGCGGGAAGCGGTTCGCGCCGCCCAGCGCGGTTCCATCCTGGATGACGCCTGGCGCGACGCGCGGCATGCCGTGCGCCAGCTGGGCGGACAGCCTGGCTTTACGGTGGCGGTCGTGACCACCCTCGCCCTCGCAATCGGCGCGGCCACGGCCGTGTTCAGCGTCGCGGACCATGTCCTCCTCCGCGCCGCCCCCTACCGTGATGCAGCATCTCTCATGGTTGCATGGGAGACCGATCGCAACAGCGGGACGACCCGCGAGCCGGCCGCCCTCCCGGATTGGCGCGACCTGCAGCAACAGGCCCGCGCCTTCGCGTCATTGGAGGCAGCGGTCGGCGCCGTGGCGACGTGGACGACCGCGACCGGGGAGCCCCTCCGCGTGAGCGCCATGCAGGTCTCACCCGGATGGCTGGGCCAGCTCGGCGTCACCCCCGTGCGGGGACGCCACTTCACGGCGGCCGAGGGGACCCCCGGCGGCGGGCAGGTCGCCCTGATCAGCGAAAGCATGTGGCGTGCGCGCCTGGGCGGGCGGGCGGACATCCTCGGCGCCACCCTTCGCCTCAATGACGTGGCCACGCAGGTCATTGGCGTGGTGCCGGACGACGCGGACCACGGACTCGACCAGTTGCACGCGCGGGCGGCGTATCATGGGACCTATGAACCCGTGGGGCGCATCGACCTCTGGCTCCCACTCCAGGCGACCGAGGCCGAGCTCAGTCGCGATAACCACCCGCTCCTGCTGGTCGGTCGGCTGGCCCCCGGCAGCACGGCGGGGACGGCGCAGGCGGAGGTTGCAGGGGTCATGGCGGACCTCGAGGCGCGGTATCCGCGCAGCAATCGCGGCCGGGGCGCGTTTGTGGAGCCGCTGGCGGATGTCGTGAATGGCCCGAGCCGTCCCCTCCTCGTCACCCTCCTCGCAGCGGTCGCGCTGCTCGCGGCCGTGGCGACGGTGAACGTGGCGGGACTGTTGCTCCTGCGTGGCGCGGCCCGGGCGCGGGAAGTGGCCCTCCGGTCCGCGTTGGGCGCGACCGCGACGCGCCTCTCCCGGCAGTTCGCCGTCGAATCGGCGGCGCTCGTGGGACTCGGCGTCGCCGCCGGTCTTGTGGTCGCCTGGGGGGCCGTTCGGCTCGTGCGCGCCACGGGCCCCGCTGACGTCCCGCGCCTGCACGAGGTGGCCCTCGACCTGCGCAGCGTGGCGGTGGGGATCGCGCTCGCCGGGATCATCGGTGCCGTCTTTTCCCTCCTCCCGGCGGTTGCCGCTAAGCGCGAGGATCCCGTGGCGACCCTCAAGGGAGACGCCGGCACCACGACACTCCATCCGCGCGGGCTCCGTCTCCGGAACCTCCTCGTGATGACCCAGCTCGCGCTCTGCGTTTCGCTCGCCATCGGGGCGACACTGGTGTGGCGGAGCTTCCGCGCGGCCACGCGCGTCGACCCCGGCTTCGACGCGGCGCACGTGGTCAAGCTGCAGTATGAGTTGCCGGTCTCGCGATATCCGCGGGACTTCGCCCGCTTTCCCAACTTCACCGAGATCGCGCAGTTCACCGAGCGCACGCTCCAGGCCGCGCGACAGCTTCCGGGCGTCGAGGCCGCCGCGCTCGCGGCCGCGCATCCGCTGGACGAGGGGTTCACCAACTCCTGGCGTGTGGTGGGGCGCGAAGCCGAGGGGGCCGACTGGCCGGAGATCTCGGTGCGCGTGACGAGCCCCGGGTATGACGCCACGATGGGGCTTCGCGTGCGCAGCGGGCGCGCCATCAGCGAGGCGGACGGGGGCACGGCGCCACCCGTGGCCCTCGTCAACGCGACGGCCGCGCGTCGGTTCTTCGCGGGAACAGACCCGATCGGCCAGCAGCTGGCGTTCTGGGGGATCCCGCGGCGGATTGTTGGAGTGGTTGACGATGAGCGCATCCACGGGGTGGACCAGGTGGCGCCGCCGGCGGTGTACGTGCCCATGGCGCAGGCGCCCGGGTCAAGCGGCGTGTTGCTGGTGCGCAGTGCGCGGGAGCCGGAGGCCCTGCTCGCCGAGTTGCGCGGGGTGATCACCACGGTGGACCCGCAGCTCGCCGTGTACGGTGCCGAGCCGTTTGTGCGCACCGTCGCCGCCACGTTGGGCCAGCGACGCTTCGCCATGATGGTCATGGGGGCCTTCGCCCTGCTCACCGTGCTCCTGGCCCTGGTGGGCGTGCACGGGATGGTGGCATACACCGCGCGCCAGCGGACGCGTGAGCTGGGCATCCGGCTCGCGTTAGGCGCGCGCCCGCCCGAGGTCGCGGCGCTGGTCCTCGGCGGTGCCCTGCGCCTCGCGGTGGCCGGGGTGGCCCTCGGGATGGTCGGGGCCTTCGCCAGCGCCGGCTGGCTGGCCCAGCTCCTGTTTGGGGTCTCGCGCTACGACCCGGCGACGTTCGTCGGGATTCCGGTGGGGGTGCTCCTGGTGGCCCTGCTCGCCGGTCTCGGGCCCACCCGACGGGTCCTGCGCTCGGCGCCCGGCGCGGCGTTGCGCGGCACGGGGTGACGCGCGGGGCTCCGTGCCCCCGGGTCACGCGATTACCCTTGGGGGATGCACGGCATCCCGATCCTGCGGGACCTCGTC
>JAEUJL010000727.1 GCA_016794835.1 Gemmatimonadota bacterium
TCCTCGACCGAGGCGCGTTTCAGGCCCGCGCCGTCGAAGCGGGCGCCGACCACGGTGATGTTGTCCGGGCCACCCATCTCGTTGGCCAGGTCCACCATGCGCTGGCACGCCGTCAGCAGGTCGCGCTCCTCCCGGATGCACCGCGCGATGTCCTCGCCCTTCACCAGGCCGGAGAGTCCGTCGCTGCACAGGATCAGGACATCCTCACGCCGGACGCGCTGGTGGGTGAGGTCGACCTTGATGTGCGCCTCCGGGCCGAGGGCTTGGAGGATGATGTTCTTTCGCTCGGAGTGCTCGGCCTGCTCCTCCGTCATCTCGCCGGCTTCCACGAGCTTCTGGATGAGCGACTGGTCCTTGGTGAGCTGGCGGGCGACGCCATCGCGGACGAGGTAGGCCCGCGAGTCGCCGACCTGGGCGAGGAAGAGGGTGTCGCCCAGGAGCCCGGCGATCGTCGCGGTGGTGCCCATGCCGCGGACCTCCGGGTGGTCCGTCGCGTACCGGTAGATGACGCTGTTGGCTGTTTGGGCCGCGCGCTCGATGGCGTCGACGAACAGCTCGGGGGCGCCAGGGGCGGCGGCTGACCAATCGTCGCGGAGCGAGCGCAGCACCACGTCCACGGCGGTGGCGCTGGCCAGTTCGCCCGCCGCGGCGCCTCCCATCCCGTCGGCCACCATGAACAGGAGGCCGCGGGCGCCCACGCGTTGCTGGACCGAGGCATCGAAGTCGAGGGGCTGGCCGGTGGCCAGGTCGGAGACCAGGAAGGCGTCCTCGTTATGCTCGCGGGTGCGGCCCACATCGGTGACCGCGTACACCTCGACCATGATGGAGCCACCGTCCCCGCCGCCCTGCAGGCGCGCTGCCTTCACCTCAATGGGGGTCTTCATCCCGCGAACGTCAGGCGAGGTCCACGCGCATCACCTTGCCGGCCAGGGACAACCGCTGTCCACTGGTCACGCGACGCGGCCCCCGCACGGACACGGCGACACCGTTGCGACTCCCGACATCGCGCACCGAGAGCGTCCCGTCCGGCGCGCAGCTGATCGACGCGTGGCGCGCACTCATGGTGCGGTCGAAGGCAAACACCCAATCCCCCTCTTCCCGGCCAATGAGGATCGACCGTCCCGGCCACAGGTACATCATGTCGCGGACGCGTCCGTCATTGCGCAACTGTTCGAGCACCGCGCAGTCTCGGCCAGGCAGGATGGATCCCAGCATCGACTGGTCAGCGAAGTAGGTGCCGTCGTCCACCCAGCGACGATAACGGATCACCTGCGATCCCAACAGCAGGACGTCTCCGTCGTTCAGCTGGGTCTCGGCGGTGAGGAAGATGTAGAGGGCTCGCGGATCACCCACGGGCTCCACCTCGACGCTATCCGTCCCCAGGGAGAGCGTGGCGCCGTCACCGCCGGCATGCCCGTCACCGACCAGGATCTCGACCCCGTCTGTCGTGATGGTGGCCGAATCGCTCTCGAGCGCGACGACGCGCGATGCGGTCCCCGCGGCGTCCAGGATGGTCAGGGATGCCCGTGCGGAGACCTGCGGGACCCCACGCGGCGCCGTTCCCCCCGGGCCCGGTGGCCCGCCTCCCCCAATCCTCGTCCCGCAGCCCGAGCAGAAGCGGGCCGTCTCGTCGGTCCGGATCGTTCCGCAGGTGCGGCAGAACGTGAGGGTCTCGTCGGTCACGATGGCCATCCGAAAGCCGCAGCGCGCACAAAAAGGCACGCCGACCCGATTGGCGTGCCCACACTTGTCGCACCTGCCGAGCATCGGTGGAAACTGGGCGCGCCCAGTTGTCCCCATGATCAGACCTGGCGTGGCCTCGCCACACCCGGTGCAAAACCGCACACCGGGGGAGAGTCGCTGATTGCACTTGGTGCAAGCTGCCACGTGAAAGCAGGAAAAAATGGGGGAATCGGGAGCCCGCCAGACGCCCGAAAATGACACACATCAGCGTACGGAGCAACTCCAGTGCCGGATTCGGGAGCGGCGGAATCCTATGCCGCGCTTGGAGATGCGTGCCCTCACCACGGGGGACGAGCCGAAAGTTGTGGCAGCCAGGCTGCGGGCCCACTGCGTGCGCGCCGCAGTCGTGGTACCCCCGCCATGCCCTACCGGTCGCTGGTTCGGTCCAGGATTCGGAAGTCCACGACCAGGGGGCGATGGTCCGACCCGACGTCCCGTTCGACCCGGGCGCGGATCGGACGCACTCCGGTGCTGCTGAAGACGTGGTCGATCCGGAGCCGGATCCAGCCGTTGTAGCGCGTATAGCCGAAGCCGCTCCCCAGGCGTCCGAAGGCGTTGGTGAGGTCCCCAAAGCTGTCCCGCAGGTTGCGGCTCTCCGGGGGCGCATTGAAATCGCCTACGATCAGCATCGGGATGATGCCACCGTCGGCAAAGGCCCGCGCCCGGCGCGCCTCCATCTCCCGGATGTCCATGTTGTCCCGGAGGCGGGTCAGGTCGGGGTCACCGTCGGCGACCGACTCGAGCCCCTTTCGCGCGGTCTCCAGGTGCAGGTTCGTGACCCCGAGGAGCCCGGTCGGCGTTTCGAGGACATACCGGGCGACGTAGCCGGCGCCACCAGCACCCGTCCCGTCGGTCCCCCGCACGCGCTCGAGGTCGTCCCGGTTCATCACCCGCACGTCCTTGATGGGAAAGCGCGAGAGGAGGCACAGGGGATTCGCGTCGTGCGAGTGCCAGCGGGGGATCGTGCGAATGACGGCTTGCAGCGCCGGGCCGCACTCCTGGAA
>JAEUJL010000746.1 GCA_016794835.1 Gemmatimonadota bacterium
CACGACCTCCCCCAGCCGGAACTGCCAGTGGACGTCCATGTTCTCGCGCCCCGTGGCCACGTCCCGCAGGACCCAGGTCGCGTCCTTCGTCGTCGCGAGCCAGTCCATCATCGGCATCGTCCCGCTCAGCTCCACCGGGTGCGCGTACGCCGCGTCCTTGCGGATCATCTGCAGCAGCGGGTACGGGAGGTCGCCGAGTCGCAGCGTCAGCAGCAATTCCTTGTCTGGTGGCCGGTCGAACCACGGGCGGAAGGCCGCGATATCGTCGACCACGTCGCGGTTGGTGCGCAGCCGAGCGAAGGCCGCCCCATGGTCCGGGACGGCGGACGCCCCTCCCACGACCACGGTGCCTAACGTGTCAACCTCGGGGAAGAAGTTCCCCACCATGTGGTCGATCGCCTGCACGTGGTTCACCAGCGGATAGCTCCCGCGCGCCCCGAATCGCACGTCGACGATGTAGCGCTGCGCCGGCGCGATGCTGACATGGGTCACCCACGCCTCGCGCTCATACCGCCCGATGTCCGCGCCGACCAGCTTCATGCGCGCCCCGGGAAACCCCAGGTTGAAGGTGCGCGTGTTCGAGACATTGGTCAGGAAGAACCGCACGACCTCGCCCGGGCGCGCCTGCAGCGCATACCTGGTCTCACCGTTGACGAGCAGCAGGTTGCCGAAGCGACCCATCAGGGCATGGGTCGGCGCCTCCTCGCCGTAGGGCACCAGGCCGCCATCCCCCAGCAGGATGTCGTCCAGCATCAGCACTTCCTCGCGATGCGCCGGACCGAACGCCCCGGGCCGCCGCGGCGCCACCAGCATGTTGCCGGTCAACCCCAGGTCCTGCTGGATGTCTTCGCGCACGTGCGGGTGATACCAGTAGATCCCGGCATCCTTGAACGTCACCCGATAGGTGAACGAGCCCCCGACCGGCACCTCGTCCTGCGTGACGCCCACCGCCCCATCGCTCGCATTCTCCAGCCGCACCCCGTGCCAGTGCACGGCGCTTGGCAGGTCGATCGCGTTGTGGAACCGGACAATGACCGTCGCTCCTTCCTGCGCATGGAGCAGCGGCCCGGGATGTTGCCCGTTGTAGGCGTACATGACGAGCTGGCGTCCGTTGATCGTGCGACGCACGAGCGACGCGGTCAGGTCCAGCGTGTCGCCGTCGGCCAGGCGCACGACCGTCCGCGGCTTCGCCTCGGGCAGCAGCGACACGTCCGTCCCGGCCACCGGCAGGAAGGGCGTCACGGGCGGGACCAACTCGTCGATGCCGGGCATCGGCACCATGCGCTGGCGCGGACGGTGCGGCGGCATGAACCACTGCGGTCGTCCCGACGACCTGGCCCCCATGTCATGACCGGCATGCGCCGCGCCGGGAGCGCCCGCCGGCACATCCATCCCGTGTTGCTGCAGCCTGATGCTCGGGGAGAGCCCCCGCAATACCAGGCGCCCCTGCTGCTCGGTCACCCCCGCGCTCGCTTCCGCGGTCACGAAGATGAGGAACTTGTCCCAGGCCACCTCGCCGAGGACCGTCCGGCCGTTGCGCACCACGCCGAGCTTGCGCACGGGATCCAGTGATGGCGCGGCCACCCAGGCCACGTAGGTGGTGTACGCACCTAACGATTGCGGCGGTGGCAACCCGCGCAGGTCGAGGGTG
>JAEUJL010000785.1 GCA_016794835.1 Gemmatimonadota bacterium
GCGGATCATGCGCTCGGTGATGCGCTGGGCCTCCCGGAGCCACGTCTCCGCCCCCGTGAGCGAGAAGAGGTCCAGGAAGGCCAGCCCGACGGCCGCCGCGTCCTCCAGGAACCCCACCTCGAGGAGCTGGCCGTTGCGCCAGGAGCGCAGCACGCGGCCGTCCACCACGAGGTTGGCGCGCAGGAACTCGCCGGCGCGAAGGGCGAGGGCACGGGCGGGCGTTCGGTCGCCGAACGCGCTGGCGGCGGCGCACAGGGCGCGAACGGCCAGTCCGTTCCATGCCGCCAGGACCTTGTCGTCGGTCGCCGGCCACACGCGCTGGGCCCGGACCTGGTATAGCTGTTCCCGCGCGCGATCGAGGACGGCGGCCAGTGCGTCCGGCGTCAATCCCAGTCCCGCCGCGATCGTCGCGGGCGCCTGCGCGAGGAACGGGATCGACCGGCCCTCGAAGTTGCCGCCGGGGGTGATCCCCCAGGCCGCCTTCACGACCGGCGCATCGGCACCCAGCAGCGCGTCGATCTCCTGCGCCCGCCACACGTAGAACACCCCTTCGTGTCCTTCGCTGTCCGCATCCAATGAGGAGAAGAACCCACCCCCGGGCGCCGTCATCTCGCGCGCGAGCCAGGCGATGGCGCGTTCGGTGGACTCCCGCACTTCATCGTCCTTTGTGGCGCGCCACAGCTCAACGCCCAGGCGGATGTACAGGGCGTTGTCGTAGAGCATCTTCTCGAAGTGCGGCACCAGCCAGCGCTCGTCCACCGAGTACCGGTGGAGCCCGCCGCCGACCTGGTCACTGATGCCGCCGCGCGCCATCGCCAGGAAGGTCCGGTGCGCCATGTCGCGTGCCTCCGGACGCGCGGTCCGCGCCCAGTACCGCAGCAGGAAGTCGAGCGACATGCTGGGCGGGAACTTGGGGGCACCCCCAAACCCGGCGAAGACGTCGTCGAACTGCCGGGCGAGTCCATGGAACGCCCGGTCGAGGTGCTGGGTCGTAAGCTGCAGCGCGTCGTCCGCCGGGCGCGTCGCCGCCTCGTAGATGGAGCGCACTCGCGCCCCGGTGTCCTCGACCTTCTCGCGGTCCTCGCGATATGCGGCGGCCAGGGCCTCCAGCACCCGGGGGAACCCGGGCATCCCCGGCCGGTCCGTCGGCGGAAAGTAGGTCCCGCCGTAATACGGCTCGCCCGACGGCAGGAGGAAGACGGTCATCGGCCATCCCCCGTGGCCGGTCATCGCCTGCACGGCCTGCATGTAAATGCTGTCGAGGTCGGGGCGCTCCTCGCGGTCCACCTTGATGTTCACGAAGTGCGCATTCATGATCGCGGCGATCGCCGGGTTCTCGAACGACTCGTGCGCCATCACATGGCACCAGTGGCACGCCGCGTAGCCGATCGAGAGGAGGATCGGCTTGTCTTCCCGCCGCGCGCGGTCGAGGGCCTCCGCGCCCCACGGATACCAGTCCACCGGATTGTCGGCGTGTTGCAGGAGGTACGGGGAGGTCTCCGAGGCGAGGCGGTTCATGCCGTGCGGGATGAGGGTCAGCGTTCCAGGAGGGTACGGACCGCGGCCATGCCGAGCAGCGCCGCGGCGAGGCCGGCGAGGACGCTCGTCGCGACGTAGAGGCCCGCGCGCGCCAGCGCACCGTTCTGCATCAGCGCGATCGTTTCGACGCTGAAGGTCGAGAAGGTGGTCAGGCCGCCGCAGAACCCGGCGCCGAGCAACAGGCGCAGTTCCGGCGAGAAGGTCGGGGTCATCGCGGCATACCGGGCGACGCCCCCGAGGATGAACGAGCCGACGATGTTCACGGCGAGGGTGCCGCTCGGGAACGTACTATCCGCTCGCTGCAGGGCGCCGCCGATGAGGAATCGGGCGACGCCGCCGATGGCGCTGCCGAGGGCGACGGAGAGGAGAGGGAGCAAAGGGGGTGCTGGTGGCTGGGAGTGGAGCTGGTGGCTGGTTGCTGGGGCCGGCTGCTGGGGGCTGGACAATCGTAACCAGCTCTTGCGCCAAGCACTGCAACAGGCGACCCATCGATGCCGTCTGCCGTCTGCCGTCTGCCGTCTGCCGTCTGCCGTCTGCCGTCTGCCGTCTGCCGTCTGCCGTCTGCCGTCTGCCGTCTGCCGTCTGCCGTCTGCCGTCTGCCGTCTGCCGTAAG
>JAEUJL010000797.1 GCA_016794835.1 Gemmatimonadota bacterium
GACGTACACCAAGACCCCGCTGATGCTTTCGATGCTTGGCGGGATCGTCGGGGACAGCGCGGTCATTGCGGCGCAGAAGGCCTGGGGCGAGGCCTGGATGTGGAAGCATCCCTCGCCGTGGGACTGGATGTTCTTCATGCAGAACGCGCTCAAGCAGGACCTGGGGTGGTTCTGGTACTACTGGCTGTTCACCACGGAAAGTGTGGACGGCTCGATCGTCGACGTGAAGACGGCGGGGGTGCGCACCTCGGTCACCGTGCGGCAGGACGGCCAGATGCCGTCGCCGGTGGTGCTCAAGGTGGAGTTTGCGGCCAACGGGCCGGCCCTCCGTCCCATGAAGAACGCGGTGATGCTCGACGAGCGGACCGCGCGGGTCACCTTCCCGGTGGACGTCTGGTTTGGCGGGAGCAAGACGTTTGTCGCCAACCTGATGTTCGGCGGCCGCAAGGTGGAGCGCGTGACGCTCGATCCGGACTGTCGGTTCCCGGACCGTGACCCGTCGGACAACACCTGGCCGCGCGCGACGGGGGCGGCGGCGCCGGCCGCCGCGGTGCCGAATCGCCCCTCCGCGGTCAGCTGCGGGCGGTAGCGCACCGCCCCCTTTCGCCAGGCCGGGCGCGCCTAACGACGCGCGCCCGGCGCGGTCACGACCTCCCCGCCCTTCATCACGAACCGCACGCGCTCCAGTTCGGTGATGTCGCGCAACGGATCCCCGTCGACCGCGATAAGGTCGGCGAACTTGCCCACCTCGACGCTCCCCACCCGATCCGACCATCCGATGATCTCGGCGTTCAACGAGGTCGCCGAGACGATCGACGCCATCGGGGACTCGCCAAAGCCCACCCGGATCGCGAACTCGCGCGCGTTCCGCCCGTGCGGAATCACGGCGGCATCCGTGGCAAACCCGATCGGCAGCCCGGCGGCGAGGGCGCGACGAAACCCCGCCTCCTTCACGGAGGCGATCTGCCGTGAGCGCTCGCGCTCCGACGCCGGGATGTTGTTCTGGACGCCCTCCTCGGCGATGGCAAAGCTCGTGTAGAGCGTCGGCACGTAGAAGGTGCGGCGATTGGAGGCCTTGAGCAGGGCGATGGCTTCCTCGTCGAGGTCCGATCCATGGTCCACCGTGCGGACGCCGGCGCGGATGGACGCCTTGATCCCCGAGGCCCCGTGCGCATGGGAGGCGACCATGCGGCCCCACCGCGTCGCCTCGGTCACGGCCGCCGCGATCTCGGCGTCGGAGTATTGCTGCGCCCCGGGCGAGATCCCCTTCGACAGCACGGCCCCTGTGGCGAGGATCTTGATGTGGTCCGCGCCATTCTTGAGGTTGGTGCGCACGGCCTTCGTCACCTCGTCCGGGCCGTCCGCGAGGTTGCGGACGACGGGCACGTCCACGTAGACCGAGAACTGCCGGGCATCACCAGCACCGCCGGTCGAGGAGACGTAATTCCCCGCGACCAGCATGCGCGGCCCGGGGACAGCGCCCTCGTTGATGGCGTTCCGCAGGTCCACGTCGACATACGGCCACGTGGGACCGAGGTCACGCACGGTGGTGAAGCCCGCCTCGAGGGTGATGCGCGCGTTGCGAGCCCCCCACAACGCATCGTGCCCAGGGGTCGTCTTGACCAGCCCGTCCTCCCAATGCACGCCCATGCGGCTCGTCAGGTGGGTGTGCAGGTCAATCAACCCGGGGAGCAAGGTCGCCCCCCCGAGGTCGATCACCCGCGCGCCCGCGGGCACCGGGACGTCACGCCCGACGGCGGTGATGCGCTCCCCCTCGATGCGCACGACAGCCGGGGAGATGACCGCACCACCACGCCCATCGATCAGGCGGGCCGCACGCACGATGGTCACAGCGGACTGGGCAGCGACCGGTCCCGCGAGAAGGGCCAGGGCACCGGCAAGGACACACACGCGTCGCATACACTTGGGAGGAAAGGGACCCACGCCAACGCCGGCGC
>JAEUJL010000803.1 GCA_016794835.1 Gemmatimonadota bacterium
GACAGCGACATCGACCCGCCGTACAGGTTGAGGGCATCGATGCCCACGTCGCGCGCGGTCATGGCGAGTACGTGAGGCCGCCGGCGACCGAGAGCACTTCGCCGTTCACGAACGAGCTGTCGTCCGAGATGAGGAACCGGACGACCCGCGCCACTTCCTCTCCCGTGGCCACGCGCCGCAGCGGGCAGTATTCCGTCCAGTACGACTCCAGCCGTGCGGAGAGGCTCGCGGCTGTCAGGTCGGTGGGCACGTATCCCACACTCACCGCATTGCAGCGCACCCCGCGGCCGCCGTATTCGCGCGCCAGGGTGCGGGTCATCCCCTCGAGCCCGGCCTTCGCAGCCGCGTAGTTCACGCCGCCGCTGCATCCGCCGGCCGCCACCGAGCTGATGTTCACGATGCGACCATCACGGTGCGACAGGAAGTGCATGAGCAGCGCCCGGGCCACGTAGAACGGGCCGAAGAGGTCCGTGCGCAGCACGTCGTCCCATTCCTCGTTGCTCATCATCACGGCGGCGTTGTTGCGCGCGATGGCCGCGTTGTTGACCAACCCGCCGATCGTCCCGAGCCGCTCCGTCGCTTCGTCCACGACGGCATCCACCGCCGCGGGATCACGCACGTCCAGTTGCAGGCTCTCGACCGTGGCCCCGGGATGCCGCTCGCGCACCGCGGCCAGCGTCGCCTCGGCGGCCGCCTGGTCCTGCACCCAGGTGAAGACGCACGGATACCCGGCCGCGACGAGTTCGCCGACGATCGCGCGCCCGATCCCGCGGGAGCCTCCCGTCACGAGCACGCCGGCGCGACTCACGCGGCCTCCCGGGCAAACAGGCTGCTGCAGTTGATCCCGCCAAAACCGAAGGCGTTCTTGAGCATCACCTGCACGTCGTGGTCGACGGCACCCTCACGACAGACGTCCAGCCCGATCGCCGGGTCCTGCGTGTCCACGTTGATCGACGGGTGCAGGCGGCCCACCTGCATCTGGAGGATGCCGCCAATGGTCTCGACCAGCGGCGCGGCCCAGCAGGTGTGCCCGAGCATCGACTTGGGCGCGTTGACGCGCAGGCGTGCCGCGTGGGCCCCAAACACCTCGCGCAACGCCCGCGACTCCTCGCCATCACCCAGGGGAGTGCTGGTGGCATGGCAGTTCACGTAGTCCACCTGATCCGTGGGGACGCCCGTCGCGTCCAGCAGCGCGCGAATCAGCCGGGCTTGCATCTCCCAGCTCGGTGTGGGGAGGTGCGACCCGTTGCCGTTCGCGTAGACGCCGAGCAATTCCGCGCGGATGCGCGCCTGCCGGGCACGGGCGTGGTCGAGGGACTCCAGTACGATCGTGGCCGCCCCATGCGAGGGCACAAAGCCGGCGCGCTTCACATCGAAGGGCCGCGACGCCCGCGTCGGATCCTCCTGCAGCGCCGGATCCACCACCACGGCACTCAGGGTCGCCGACGCATGCACGTCCATCTCGGTCATGTCGAACGGCGCCCCGGCCACCACCGCGATGTCCGCCTCGCCCGACGTGATGTCCCGCCAGCCGGCGCGCAGGGCGAGGTTGCCACTCGCACACGCCCCACCGAGCGTCATGGTCGGCCCGCGGGCCTGCAGCGCCTCGGCTACGCATCCTGCGACATTGGTGTCCAGGCCATGGATCCCGGCCAGGGCATCCATGGTGTCGGGATCTTCGCGGTAGCGCGCCGCGTTGCCGGCGATGTAGCGCGAGTTCACGTTGTGCCCGCCCACCGGGACGCTGACGCGCCACGGATCCACGTCCACCCCGGCCAGCCCCGCATCGCACCAGGCGTCGAGGGCCGTCAGCATCGTCAGGCGCGCCGAGAAGTTTGTCGCCCGCATCAGCCGCTGCGCGCCACGCGCCATCGTCGCGGGCAGCCGGGGACGCAGCCGGGCGAATGCGGCGCTGGTGTCATAGTCACCCAGGTCGCCGCCGACCCGGCACTCGAGGTGTCGCGCGTCGAGCGTGCGCCACGGACCGATCCCCGATCGCCCCGCGAGCAGCGCCTCGAGGTAGGTGTCCAGCTGGTCACCCAGCGGATTGATGGTGGCCATTCCGGTCACGACCACGCGACGTCCTGGCTGGCGAAGGTCAGGCATCGGGATGACTCAGGATGATGGTGGCGTTCTGTCCACCGAAGGCGAAGTTGTTCGAGAGGACGTGGGCCACCGGCGCCTGCATGGCCTGGCGCACGACGTTGAGGTCGAGGGCGGGGTCCGGGGTGTCGACGTTGATCGACGGGTGCACCACCCCGCGCGCGATGGCGAGGATGGACGCGATCGCCTCCACCGCGCCCGCGGCACCGATCAGGTGCCCGGTCATCGACTTGGTGCTGTGCACCGGGATGCCGCCACCTCCCTGACCAAAGATGGCGTGCAGGGCTCGTGACTCGGCGAGGTCGCCGAGCGGTGTGGAGGTCCCGTGGGCGTTGATCAGGTGGATGTCCGCTGGCCCGAGGCCGGCGTCACACAGGGCCTCGCGCATCGCCCGCTGGGCGCCCTCCCCATCGGGATGCGGTTTCACCATGTCGTGCGCGTCGCAGGTAAATGCGGTCCCGCGCAATTCGGCGTGGATCGTGGCCCCGCGCGCGACGGCGTGGTCCCAGGCCTCCAGGCACAACACGCCGGCGCCCTCCGCCAGCACGAACCCGTCCCGCTCCGCATCGAAGGGACGACTCGCCGCTGCCGGATCCGCCGTGCGACGCGACAACGCGCCAATGACCCCGAAGCCGGCCATCGCCGGCACGTCCACCACCCCTTCCGTCCCCCCGGCGAAGATCACGTCCGCCTGCCCGGTGCGAATCAGCGCCGCCGCCACCCCAAACGCGTGATTGCTGCTCGCGCACGCGGAACTGACGGCAAAGTTCGGCCCGCGCAGGCCGTGCTGCTTGGCAAAGAGGGCCGGCGGCGTCCCCGGGATCACCCCAACGACATAAAAGGGGCCGGCAGAGTCCAGGGTCCCCTCCGCGATGCGTTGCGACATCTGGTAGTGCAGTCCATCGCCAGCGTCCCCGGTGCCGAAGATGGCCCCCATGCGGTGCCCTGCCCGCGCGACGTCGGACGGCGTGAACCCCGCGTGCGCGATGGCTTCGTTGGCCGCGGCGACGCCGAGGATGATGTGTCGTCCCAACCGGCGTTCCATCTTCGGTGGAAGACCACTCGCTCCCGGGGGCAGGTCCACCTCGCCCCCGATGCAGACCCCGAAGGGCTGCAGCGCCGGATTGCGCACATGTCGCACCCCGCTCTCCCCGGCGCGGAGCGCACGCCAGAACTCCTCGACGCCGCACCCGATGGGGGTGACGGCGCCCATTCCCGTGATGGCGATGCGGCGATGGTGGAAAGACATGGGGAAGGTTCGATTTCCCCTCATGGCGCAGGGGTCACCGCATTCACGCCATCACCCCGAATCGTTATTGCCGGATCGGCCGATTCGTCCGGTCGCCCGCGCCGTCTTCAGGCCGAGGGCGTGGCGGCCTCCCCGTACCCCCAGTGCCGGAAGAGGGGCCCCCAGCGCCTCCGCACCTCGGCCACCTCATCGACGGGAACATCGAAGGCGTTCTTGCGATAGCCCGCCTGTGACTGGAGGTATCGCTCGAACAGCGGCCGCGCGCCCTCGAATCCCGGTAGCCCGAGGGTGGAATAGACGCGGTCGAGCGCCGCGACGGGGTCGGCTTCCAGCTCCTCGAAGCGCACTTCGACGAGCGCGCCGGGTGACACGCTCTCTCGCGCGCGAAGGTAGGCGCCGAGCATGGCTTCGCCGGTCGCCAGCACGATCTCGCGGAGCGCGGCCGCATCGATCGACTGCAACGCGTAGTCATTCAGCATCGCGCGATAGAACTTGAGCGTACTCGCGTACGTCACGACGGGGTCGCGCACCAGGAAGATGAGGCGGGCATCCGGGAAGGCCGCGAGCAGGTGCGGCACGCGCCCGGTGTCCGCCGGATTCTTCACCAGCACCGGCCGTTTTCCACCGGCGACCGACGCCATGGCGAGGAGGGCGCGATAGTGGTCGCGCCAGCGCGCCACGCGCTCGGCGACCTCGTCCCCGGAGTCGAAGGACACCCAGGTGTGGTAGTTGTCATGAAAGTCGCGCGGGAAGCAGAAGCCGTGATACAGGCAGCACTGGGACACGGCGCCGAGCGCATGCTCCGGCTCCTCGGGCAGGTCGGGTGCCATCGCCATGTTGTCCATGGGACGGGTGGCGGGTAGCACGGCGCGAAAGACCCGTGGAATCGCCGCAAAGCGAAAGAGCTCCGGCAGGATGGCCTGCGTCGTGGCCATGGTGGCAAACTGCGGATCACAGCCAAGCAGGTTGTTGAGGTGTGTGGTCCCGCTGCGGTAGTGCCCGATGATGAACACCGGGCGCGGTGGCACGGCCGCGGCGGAACCCCGGCCAAATCGCACGCGGTGCAGCAGTCGCAGCGGGGCCAGCAACGTCGTGACTCCCGTGACCGTGAGGGCACGCGGCCAGTAGGCCGGGTCGACCCGGAAGCGGTTGCGGGCCAGGAGGGCGAGCCAGCTGCTGGCACGCCCCCCCATGAGGGGGTGGTTCAGGAGGGTCTGCAGCACAAGGCGTTCGTGGAGGCGTCGATATCCGTTCATGCGCGCCGGCCGGCACGAAGCCGCCACGCGGCGACGACACGAATGCGAGGGAGGCGCCTTGCCAGCGTCGGCGCCCATCCACAGGTTCGACGCCAGCCCCTACTCCTCCCGCCATGCGCCCCCTGTTTCGCTTCGCGCTCCTCCTCACCTTTCTCCCCGGCGCCCTCGCGGGTCAGTCCACGTCCGCGGCGGACACCGCGATGGCCCTCCCCATCGTGCCGGAACGCACCCTCCGGTTCACCACCGATGAGGGAACGTGGATGTCACTCGACGTCTCCCCGGACGGACGCACCATCGTCTTCGACCTCCTCGGCGACCTGTATGCGTTGCCCATCGCCGGGGGCACCGCAACGCGCCTGACGAGCGGGATGGCGTGGGACGGGATGCCGAAATGGTCGCCCGACGGGCGCAGCATCGCCTTCATCTCCGACCGCGACGGCGGTGACAACCTCTGGCTGATCAACGCCGACGGCACGGGGGCGCGACGCCTCACCCGCGAGGTCGACAATGCGTTGTCGTCGCCGACGTGGACCCCGGACGGACAGTCCCTCATCGTGCGCCGCTTCGGCCCATATCCAACGGCGGAGAACTACCTCACCAACGTGCCGCTGTGGATCTACCATCGCGACGGCGGCAGTGGCGTCGAGTTGTACCCGGCGAAGCCCAACGCGAAGAGCACCAACACGGGGGCCAGCGTGTCGCCCGATGGGCGGATGGTCTACTTCGGCTCGCACCCGGGCGGTTACAGCGGGGAGAACCTCGGCGCCTACCAGGTGATCGCACTCGATCGATCCACCGGGCAGGAGCGACCGATCACGGCGGGGGCCGGCGGGGCCCTGCGGCCCATCGTCTCGCCCGACGGGCGCTGGCTCGTCTACGCCACGCGTGCCCGCACGAAGACGGCGCTCCGCATCCGCAACCTGCAGACGGACGACGACCAGTGGCTGGCGCCCGAGATGCAGCGCGACGACCAGGAGGGGTACGCCCCCAACGATGTGCTGCCGTCATTTGCCTTCACGCCGGACTCCCGGGCCGTGATCTTCCCCGGCGGTGGCAAGATCAAGCGCGTGGACCTCGCGACCCGGCAGGTGAGCGTGATCCCGTTCACCGCGAACGTCGAAGTGGGGATGGGGAAGCGGTTGTTCCACCCGCTGGCCCTGGCCGATGGCCCGCTGGCCGTCACGCAGCTGCAGGGGATCACCGAGCGCGCGGACGGGCGCCAGCTGGCGTACGCCGCGTTAGGCAAGGTCTACACGGTGGACCTGCAGGGCACCACTGCCGGCACGCCGCGACGACTGACGGCCGCGTCCGGGCGCGAACATTCCCCCGCCTACTCGCCCGATGGTCAATGGCTTGCATGGGCCAGCTGGAGCGACTCGCTCGGCGGCTTCCTCTGGAAGGCGCGCGCCGATGGCAGCGGCACGCCGACACGCCTCACGAACGTCCCGGCAGCGGTCAGCGGCCCGATGTGGGCACCGGAAGGCGATCGCATCGTGTACACGTCGCAGCCGGTGCGCGCCGCGCTCGGCGGTGGCCCCGTGGCGTCCATGTCCGAGCTGCGGGCGGTCAGCGCGAACGGGGGAGACCCGGTCGTCATCACGCGCTCGGGTTCGTACGTGTCGCTGGTCACGGCCACCTCGGCCGGGCCGGCGCGTGTGTACTTCGCCGAGGCCGTGCCCGGGCCGCCCGGCTTTCAGCAGACGCAGACCACCGCACTGGTCTCGCTCCGCCTGGACGGAACCGACAAGCGCACACACGCACGTCTCACCACGCAATCCAACTTTGGGCTCCCCCTCATCCGGGTGGCACCGGACCAGCGCGCCATGATCGTCGTCGAACGCGACGACGCCTACGTACTCCCGCTCACCGACGGCGGCGCCGAGGGCATCGCCGTGAACTTCAACGCCCCCTCGGTGCCACTGCGGCGCCTGACGAGCGAGGGTGCCAACTATGCGACCTGGGCGGACGGTGGCCGGACGATCGCCTGGTCGTTCGCCAATCATTACTACCGCGCGAGCCGGGACACGGTGCTGCGGTACGCCGAGTCCTCGCGCTGGAATCCAACGCATGCCGTGATCACCCAGCAGGCGCCGCGCGCGGTGGCGAGTGGTCGTGTGGTGTTGCGTGGCGCCCGGATCATCACCATGAAGGGCGAGGAGGTGATTCCGCGCGGTGACGTGCTGGTGGAGAACGGCCGGATCGCGCAGGTCGGCCGCAGCGTCCGCGCGCCGGCCGGCACCCGCGTGATCGACGTGAGCGGGAAGACCATCATGCCCGGCATCGTCGACGCGCATGCGCATCCCAAGACGGGCGCCGAGAATGCCCCGGAGCAGGAGTGGAGCATCGCCGCCAACCTCGCCTACGGCGTCACCACCACGCGCAACCCCTCCGGCTCGCGCCAGAACATCGCGTGGGGCGAGCTGGTCGAGACGGGCGAGATGATCGGCTCACGGGTCTTCGCCACGGGGCCCCCGCTCACCTTCAACCAGGTGCCGGTGCGCTCCTACGACGACGCGCTCAAGGTCGTGCGTCGCTACAAGCAGCAGGGGGTCAACTCGCTCAAGCAGTACCTGCAGCCGCGGCGCATCCAGCGGCAGTGGATCCTGCAGGCGGCCCACGCCGAGCAGATCAACTCCACCAATGAGGGGGCCGCGGACTTCAAGCTCGACATCCAGCTGGCCATGGACGGCTACACGGCCTTCGAGCACAGCATCGGGCAGGTGCCGTTGTACAAGGATGTGGTGACGGTGCTCGCCGATGCGAAGATCGCCTACACCCCAACGCTGGTCGTGGCGTACGGTGCCCCGGCGGGTGACGGGTACTTCCGGGCGCGCACGGACCTGGACGCCGATCCCAAGGCCTCGTACTTCACCCCGTCCGAGCTGCTCTCCCGGCAGGCCCGGCGCCGCCCGATGATCGTCGAGGAGGACTACAACTTCCCGCTGATCGCCCAGGGGGTGCGCGACGTGGTGCGCGCTGGCGGCATTGCCGGGTTGGGGTCACACGGCCAGCAGGATGGCCCGGCCGCGCACTGGGAACTCTGGATGCTGCAATCCGGCGGGATGACCAACCACGAGGCGCTGCGCATCGCCACCATCCTCGGCGCCGAGTCCATCGGCTACGGCAAGGACCTGGGCTCCATTGAACCGGGCAAGGCCGCCGACCTCCTCGTGCTGGACGCCAACCCGCTGGACAACATCCGGAACTCGATGGCGATCCGCTACGTGATGAAGGCCGGGCGCCTGCTCGAGGGGAGCACCCTCAACGA
>JAEUJL010000804.1 GCA_016794835.1 Gemmatimonadota bacterium
CCTTGCCGACCGCACGCGGGTCCTCGTCGAGCGGGTCGAGGCGCTGAAGGAGCTCAAGCGGACGACGAAGGACGCGGCGGAGCGCGAGAAATACGACAACGAACTCGGGGGCCTGGACGGGCGCGGCGGCGTGGAAAAGGAACTCCGCGACCTGATTGCCGAGGTGCTCGACGAGATCCTGCCGGAGGCCTTTGCCACGGCCCGGGAAGCCGCGCGCCGGCTGTGCGGCACGACGGCAATGGTGACCGGCCATGCGCTGCCGTGGGAGATGGTCCACTACGACGTCCAGCTGATGGGCGGTATTCAGCTGCACCTCGGGCGCATCGCCGAGATGGCCACGGGTGAGGGTAAGACGCTCGTGGCGACCCTGCCGATCTACCTGAATGCCCTAGCGGGGCGTGGCGTGCACCTCGTGACGGTCAACTCGTACCTGGCCCGTCGCGACTCGCAGTGGATGGGGCACCTGTACACCTACCTCGGGCTCACGGTCGGCTGCCTGGATGACACCGAGCCGGGCACCCCGGAGCGGCGCGCCGCATACAACTGCGACATCACCTACGGCACGAACAACGAGTTCGGCTTCGACTACCTCCGCGACAACATGGTGTTGTCGCCGGACCAGCGCGTCCAGCGAAAGCACTGGTATGCCATCGTGGACGAAGTCGACTCGGTGCTGATCGACGAGGCGCGGACCCCGCTCATCATCTCGGGGCCGGTCGGCAACGAGAACGACGCGGACTTCGCGCAGCACAACAATGCGGTGCTGCGCCTGTTCCGTCGGCAGACCGAGATCGCCAACGAGCTGGTCGGGCAGGGGGAGCGCGCCCTCGCGGCCGGGGACACCGCGACGGCCGCCCTGGCGCTGTTCAAGGCGCAGCTGGGCGACCCCAAGAACAAGCGGCTGATGAAGTCGCTCAACGAGACCGGGGTCAAGCAGCTCGTGCACAAGCAGGAGCTGGACTACCTCGCGGACCGCAAGCTGCCACCGGCCAAGCAGGCGTTCCGCACGCTCGAGGATGACCTCTTCTTCGTGCTGGACGAGAAGGGGCATTCGGTGCACCTGACCGAGCGCGGCGTCATGGAGCTGAGCCCGTCGGACCACGACCAGTTCGAGCTGCCGGACATCTCGATGGCCGTGCACCAGATCGAGCAGAACACCGAGATGACGGCGGCGGAGAAGCTCGAGGCCCGCCGCGCGATCGATGCCGAGTTCGCGATCAAGAGCGAGAAGCTGCACATCATCCACCAGCTGCTCCGCGCGCACGCGCTGTACGAGAAGGACGTCAACTACGTGGTGCAGGACGGCCAGGTCCTGATCGTCGACGAGTTCACCGGGCGCACGATGCCGGGCCGTCGCTGGTCGGAGGGGCTGCACCAGGCCGTGGAAGCCAAGGAAGGGGTGCAGGTCAAGGGGGAGACGCAGACCCTCGCGACGATCACCATCCAGAACTACTTCCGCATGTACGAGAAGCTCGGCGGGATGACGGGCACCGCGGAGACGGAAGAGAACGAGTTCCACCAGATCTACGGGCTGGAGGTCTCGGTGATCCCGACCAACCGGCCGATCGTGCGCGATGATCGCCACGACTACGTCTACAAGACGCGTCGCGAGAAGTACAACGCGATCGTGGAGGAGACGCGTCGCCTCCATGAACTCGGCTACCCGGTCCTCGTGGGGACGGTGTCCGTGGAAGTCTCCGAGACCCTCTCGCGGCTCTTCAAGCGCGGCGGGTTGAACCACAACGTCCTCAACGCGAAGTACCACCAGCGCGAGGCCGAGATCGTGGCGAACGCCGGGCAATACGGCGGGATCACGATCGCGACGAACATGGCCGGCCGCGGGACCGACATCAAGCTGGGGGCGGGGGTCAAGGAGCCCAAGCCGTCGCAGATCATCGATGTCGACGATCCCGACAAGAAGGTCGATGTCACCGAGTGCGGTGGCCTCCACATCATCGGCTCCGAGCGCCACGAGTCGCGGCGCATCGACCGGCAGCTGCGCGGGCGCGCGGGACGCCAGGGCGACCCGGGGGCGTCGCAGTTCTTCCTCTCGCTGGAAGACGACCTGATGCGCCTCTTCGGGACGGAGCGCATCGCCCGCCTGATGGATCGCATGGGGGCGAAGGAGGGCGAGGTGCTCACCCACGCGCTCATCACGCGGTCGATCGAGCAGGCACAGAAGCGCGTCGAGCTCCAGAACTTCCAGGCCCGCAAGCGGCTGCTCGAGTACGATGATGTGATGAACCAGCAGCGCGAGGTGATCTACTCGCTGCGGCTGTTCGCGCTGGAGGGGGGCGAGGAGTTGCGGGGCGAGGCGCTCAAGATGGTCGAGAAGGCGCTGGAGAAGCGTGTCACGACCGCGCTCGCCGACGCGGAGGATGCCTCGCAGTGGGACCTCGACCTGCTGCGGCAGGAACTGATGATGCACTACCTCCTGACCGTCCCGGAGCTCGAGGTGGTCGACCATCGCCCGACGACGGTGGAAGGGGTCGTGCACGCGGCGGTCGAGGCGGCACGGGCGGCCTTCGTGGCAAAGGAGGAAAGCCTGAACGCCGTGACGGATGAACAGGGGCAGGGCTTTGCGCCTCGCCTCCTGTCGCTCGTCATGCTCAACGTGCTGGACGAGAAGTGGAAGGACCATCTCTACGACCTCGACCAGCTGCGTGGGGCGATCCACTACCGGTCGTGGGGCCAGAAGGACCCCCTCATCGAGTACAAGCAGGAAGCGTACACGATGTTCGTGGACCTGATGGGGGACATCCACAGCACCTTCACTGAGCGCTTCCTGCGGGCCCAGTTGATGTTCAACCCGCAGGACTTCGCCCCGCCGCCCCAGCCGGCGCCGGAGGAGGAAGGGCCGCGCCGCCCGACGCGCCGCTACAACGCGTTAGGCATCCTCGAGGACATCGTCGAGGAGGCGGAGCCGGAGGTGGCGACGCCGGAGGAGGAGGCCCCCCCCGAGGCCCCGACGAAGACCGTGGCGCGCACCGCCAACCCGACCGTGGTCGGCGCAGGTCGTGCGCGCTCGCTCAGCGACATGGGCGCCGGCGGACCTCCGGGGATCGCGGGGGCGCCCGCGGGACCGGCGGACTTTGCGAACGTCGGACGGAATGACCCCTGCCCGTGCGGGTCGGGGAAGAAGTTCAAGAAGTGCCACGGCGCGTAAGCGGGCGGTCCCTTCGCGGCACGGCGACACCAGTGCAGTGATTCCGGGACCGTGCGCCCCGGAGGGGGAGGCGATCTTGGGGCTTCCCTTCCCGGTGCTGCATGGACCAGGACGACCACCCACACGCCTCCCCGGCCGAGCCTCGTGAGGCTCCGCGCCGGCGGACACTCAACATCCGTGAACTCCCGGCGACCGAGCGACCGCGGGAGCGGCTGGCCTCTCACGGCGCGAGCCGCCTGTCGAGCATCGAGCTGCTGGCCATCCTCCTCGGGACCGGAAACCGCCACCGATCGTCGCTGGGGCTGGCGCAGGAGGTCCTGATGACCGCCGGCGGCTCCCTGCGGCGGATCGCCTCGCAGCCGGTGGCTTCCCTCACGCGGGTGGCCGGCATCGGGGCCGCGCGCGCCACGGTGGTGCATGCGGCGCTGGAACTGGGGCGCCGGATGCTCTCCGAGACGCGGCAGGAA
>JAEUJL010000820.1 GCA_016794835.1 Gemmatimonadota bacterium
CAGCGAGCGACAGCAGCGCACGATCGTGGAGGAAGGGCACCGGGCCGGCAAGACCGTGCAGGCGCACGTCACCTCACCGGAATCGGTGGAGCTCGCGGTGGAGGCCGGGGTCGACATCCTCACCCACGGGGACATCTCGGGTCCGGTGTACCCGATCCCCACCGAGACGTTGCGCAAGATCAAGGCGAGGGGCACCGCGGTCTCGGTGCTGGCGGTCACGCAGCGGCACCTGGAGGCCATGACCAGGCACACCCCGAGCAGTGTCCTTGTACCCTACCACAAGATTGCCGCCATCAACATCCGCAACATGGTGCGCGAGGGGATCACCCTGATGGTCTCCACCGATGCCGGCGTCGCGCACCCGGTCCTCGGCGCGGAGTCTCCCGGTCTCGCGGCCGACACGGTCGACTCGCGCGTGACGCTCGGCGAGGGGCACTTCAACGCCCTCGTCGGCCTCGAGGAGGCCGGGCTCGCGCCCCAGGAGATCCTCAAGGCGGCCACCAGCAACATCGCCCGCGCCTACAAGGTGGACCGCGACCTCGGCACCCTCGAGACGGGCAAGGCGGGCGATGTGGTGATCCTGGACGCGAACCCGCTGGAGGGCGCGCGGAACTACCGAAAGATTGCCGCCGTCATCAAGGGCGGCGTGGCCGTGGATCGTGACCGCCTGCCGCTGGCACCGGTGATCAGCAACCAGCGCCCGTCAGGCCGTCGGCCCTGACCGTCGGACCGGCCACGACCTGCCCGACACCACTGGCGCCCCGGCACCGCGCGCATGCTCGCGCGCCATGGCCGGGGCGCTACGTTCAGCTGGGCCCTACTTGCCGAGCCCGATGGCGAGGCCGACGCGCAACACCAGGTTCGACCCGCTCCCGGAGGTCCCCTCGATCGTCGTCGACCCAAGGCCGGTCGCACTCAGCTCCACGTCGCCGAAGTTGATCAGGCCGTAGGTGGCCCCAAGGTCGAGGTTCACGCGCGGCGACATCCGGAAGAGCACGCCTCCACCGCCGTTCACCTGCGCCCCGCTCGCCGACGCCGAGACGGTGCCGCCATTGACCGGCACCTCGATCGCCTGCTGCAGGAAGGACAACCGGGCCGAGAGGTACGGCGCGTAGTTCTTCCCGAGATCGATGATCCGACGCGGTTCGATGAAGAGGCCGGTCAATGTGACGTCTTCGTCGGTCCCGCCGATGTCGACGGTGTGCGTCGAGAACTGGAACCCGGCACCGAACGACCAGATGCTCGGCGTGAGCCGGAGCTGAGCCTCGATCCCGCCCCCGGCCGAGAGCCCCTCGTAGGCCTCGCCTTGCGCCGAGACACCGATGGCAGAGGCCTGGATCGACCAGCGCTGGGCCGATTGGGCCTGGAGAGGGAGGGACGCGACGATCGCGAGCGCTGCGGCGGGCAGGAAGAATGGGCGCATGGGTGGGGAGGACGTGGTCTGGGGTGGATGGTAGTCTCCATCAACAGGCGCACGCGGCTGGGACGGCGGCTCACGCACGAGACTTGCACTGGCTCGGGAGAAGCCGTATTGAAGAGCTCGCCCCGTCCTTCATTTCCCCGCCCGGTGTCGACTCCGGCCACCCCCACCCCACCGACCTCGCACGACGTCACCCGCCTGCTCCACGCCCTCCAGAAGGGTGAGGAGGGCGCGGCGGACCGTCTCATCCCCCTGGTGTACGCGGAACTGCACGACCTGGCCGCGCACTACATGCGTGGGGAACGCGACGGGCACACCCTGCAGCCGACGGCCCTGGTCAACGAGGCCTACCTGCGCCTTGTCGACAGCCGGGGATCGTCGTGGCAGGACCGCGCCCACTTCTATGGGGTGGCCGCACAGGCGATGCGGCGCATCCTCGTGGACCATGCGCGGCGAAAGGGGGCGGCAAAGCGCGAGGGCGGACAGCGCGTCACCCTCGAGGAAGCCGGCCTGGGCACCCAGGGCGACGAAGCCGGTCGCGCGCTGGATCTGGTGGCGCTCGACGTCGCCCTCGAAAAGCTGGCCGCCATCGAGGGCCGCTATGCCCGGGTGGTGGAGCTGCGGTTCTTTGGCGGGTTGGAGATCGAGCAGATCGCCGAGGTCATGGGCACATCGCCCGCGACGGTGAAGCGCGACTGGACCTTCGCCAAGGCGTTCCTCCAGCGCGAACTGGACGGGTGAGCGCCCGTGCGCCGCATGGTCTCGCGTAGCGCACCTCGTCAT
>JAEUJL010000840.1 GCA_016794835.1 Gemmatimonadota bacterium
GACATCCTCGTCGCCCTGAAGAGGTCGCAACCCCTTACTGCGAAGGAACTTGCCGAGCAGTTCGGGTTGACGCCCAATGCCTTTCGCCGACACCTGAAGGACCTCGAGGCGGAGGGGCTCGTCGGGTACTCGCGCGAGGTGCGCGGGGTCGGGCAGCCCGTTTTTGCATACCGACTCACCGACGCCGGGGAACGGTTGTTCCCCTCCCACTACGATGTCGTTCTCTCCCAAGCACTTGAGACAGTCCGGGAGAAGTTCGGATCGGAGGCTGTCGTGGAGATCTTCAGGGCGCGCTGGGCGGCCGTCGCAGAGAAGGCCGGACCGGAACTGGCCCTCCTGCCCCTCGCCGAGCGAACCGCGCGGCTCGCCCAGCTGTTGTCCTCCATGGGATATATGGCAGTGGCCGAGCAGAACGGGCACAGCACGCTGCGCGAGCATCACTGCACGATCCGGTCGCTGGTCGACCGTTTCCCCGAGGTATGCGCGGCCGAGGAGCGCTTCATCAGCGAGATCCTCGGGGCGGACGTCGTCCGCCAGGCGCATATCGCCAAGGGTGCCAACTGTTGCGAGTACTGCATCACCGAGCGGACCGAGATGGTCTCGCTCGGCGCTTCCTCCCCCGGTCACGACCGGTCACCGACATCCCCATGAGTTCCGCAATCGACGCCCTGGTCGCCAGGGAGTACCAATACGGCTTCACCACGGACATCGAGTCCGACACGATCCCGCCGGGGCTCAGCGAGGACACGGTGCGCCTGATCTCGGCCAAGAAGGAAGAGCCGGCGTTCCTGCTGGAGTGGCGCTTGAAGGCGTTCCGGCGGTGGCAGCAGATGACCGAGCCCCATTGGCCGAACGTCTCGTACACGCCGATCGACTACCAGGCGACGTCGTATTACTCGTCGCCGCGGACGAAGAAGCCGCTCGGCTCGTTGGACGAGCTCGATCCCAAGATCAAGGAGACGTACGACAAGCTCGGGATCCCGCTGCATGAGCAGAAGCTGCTGGCGGGGGTGGCGGTGGACGCGGTGTTCGACTCGGTGTCGGTGGGCACCACCTACAAGGAAGAGCTGAAGAAGCACGGCGTGATCTTCTGCTCGTTCGGCGAGGCGGTGCGCGAGCATCCGGAGCTGATCGAGCGCTACCTCGGCTCGGTGGTGCCGTACAGCGACAACTTCTTCGCGGCGCTCAACTCCGCCGTGTTCTCGGACGGCTCCTTTGTCTACATCCCCAAGGGCGTTCGCTGCCCGATGGAGCTGTCGACCTATTTCCGCATCAACGCGGCCGACACCGGGCAGTTCGAGCGCACGCTGATCGTCGCGGACGAGGGCGCGTACGTGAGCTACCTCGAGGGGTGCACGGCACCGAAGCGCTCGACCAACCAGCTCCATGCCGCCGTAGTGGAGATCGTCGCGCTCGACCGGGCGACGGTGAAGTACTCCACGGTGCAGAACTGGTATGCCGGCGACGAGGAAGGCCGGGGCGGGATCTACAACTTCGTCACCAAGCGCGGGAAGGCGATGACGGATGCGAAGATCTCGTGGACCCAGGTCGAGACCGGGTCGGCGATCACGTGGAAGTACCCCAGCGTGATCCTGCAGGGGGACAACGCGACGGGGGAGTTCTACTCCGTCGCCGTCGTCAACAACCGGCAGCAGGCCGACACGGGCACGAAGATGATCCACATCGGCCGGAACACGAAGTCGAACATCGTCTCCAAGGGGATCTCCGCGGGCAAGGGCCAGAACTCGTACCGCGGACAGGTGAAGGTGCTGCCGAAGGCCGAGGGCGCGCGGAACTACACGCAGTGCGACTCGATGCTGATCGGGAACGCCTGTGGGGCGCACACCTTTCCCTACATCGAGGCCCAGAACAACACGGCGATCATCGAGCACGAGGCCAGCACCTCGAAGATCGGGGAAGACCAGATCTTCTACCTCAAGCAGCGCGGGCTGAGCGCCGAGCACGCGGTCTCGATGATCGTCTCCGGCTTCTGCCGCGAGGTGTTCAAGGAACTGCCGATGGAGTTTGCGCTGGAAGCGCAGCAGTTGCTGGGCATCTCCCTGGAAGGGAGTGTGGGATGACGTGGCACAAAGGACAACACGCAACAACAACATCGAAGCACGAGCGGCACGAGGAGCACGCGCGGCACGCGTGGCACGGGGTACTGCTCGCCATCCACCTGCCTCGCTTCTGGCCGCTGACCTGACCTACTGATACCATGCTCACTATTACGAACCTCACCGCCACTGTCGGCGACAAGCAGATCCTCAACGGCACTTCGCTCACGGTACGCGCCGGGGAAGTGCACGCCATCATGGGGCCCAACGGCTCCGGCAAGAGCACCCTGGCCCAGGTGATTGCCGGGCACCCGGGCTATGAAGTCACCGGAGGGTCGATTTCCTACGAGGGCCAGGACCTGCTGGAGATGGAGCCGGAGGAGCGCGCCCATGCCGGGGTCTTCCTCGCCTTCCAGTACCCGATCGAGATCCCGGGCGTGAGCAACGCCTATTTCCTGCGCACGGCGTACAACGAGGTCCGCAAGAGCCGCGGCGAGCCGGAAGTCGACCCGATGGACTTCCTGGACGTGATGGCCGAGAAGCTCAAGGTGGTCGAGATGGACGAGGCCATGCTGCAGCGCTCGGTGAACACCGGGTTCAGTGGCGGTGAGAAGAAGCGCAACGAGATCCTGCAGATGGCGGTCCTCGAGCCGAAGCTGGCGATCCTCGACGAGACCGACTCGGGCCTCGACATCGACGCGCTGCGCATCGTCGCGGATGGGGTGAACAAGCTGCGACGACCCGACCGCGCGGCGATCGTGGTGACGCACTACCAGCGCCTGCTCAACTACATCGTGCCGGACTTCGTGCACGTCCTCGCGGGCGGGCGCATCGTGAAGTCTGGCGGCAAGGAGCTGGCCCTGGAGCTGGAAGCCAAGGGCTACGATTGGCTGGTCGGTGAACCCGCCACGGGAGCGGTCACGGCATGAGCACGACCGAAGCCCGCGTGTCGTCGTTCCTGCGCCACTGGGAGGCCTCCACGGAGGCTCCCGCGTGGCTCCGGGACCTCAAGTCACGAGCCGTGGCCAGCGTCGAGGCCCACGGCTTCCCCACGACGAAAAACGAAGACTGGCACTTCACCAGCCCGGCCCCGATCACCGAGGCGGCGTTCGACCCCATGCGGGCCTCGACGACCGCGCCCACGGCCGCCGACCTTGCCGCCGTGGCCTTCGTGCCGGACGCGTGGCCGACGCTCGTGTTCGTGAATGGTCGCCACGCTCCCCACCTGAGCCGCGTCCGGGGGCTCCCGGATGGCGTGCGCGTGATGAGCCTGGCCAGCGCGTGGCATGAGGAGCCGACCCTGGTCGAGCGACACCTGGGGCGCCATGCGCGGTTTGAGGAGCAGGCCCTGGCGTTCACCGCGCTCAACACCGCCTGGATGCAGGACGGCGCATTTGTCTCCGTGCCGGCGAACGTGACGGTGGCCGAGCCGATCCACCTGCTGTTCGTCACCGATGCGCAGGGGGCCGGTGGGATGGCGCACCCGCGCAACCTGCTGGTGGTCGGCACGCACGCACGGGTCACGGTCGTCGAGCAGTACGTGACCACCTCGGACAGCGGGTACCTGACGAACAGCGTCACCGAAGCCGCCGTCGGCGACGGGGCGACGTTGACGCACCACAAGCTCCAGCGCGAGGGGCGCCAGGCCTTCCACGTGGGCCACATCGAGGCCACCCTCGGCCGGGATTCCCACTACGTGTCGTTTGCCTTCTCGACGGGCGCCGCCCTGGCCCGCTCGAACATCTACACGGCACTCGCCGGCGAGGGCTGCGGTGCCACGCTGAACGGCCTGTACATGCTGGGCGGCTCGCAGGTGAGCGACCACCAGACGCGGATCGAGCACGCGCAGCCGAACTGCTATTCCCGCGAGCACTACAAGGGCGTGCTGGACGACGCCTCCCACGGCGTGTTCAACGGCAAGGTGTACGTGCATGCCATCGCCCAGAAGACGGACGGCAAGCAGACGAACAACACGCTGCTGCTCTCCCCGGATGCGCGCATCGACACCAAGCCGCAGCTCGAGATCTTTGCCGATGACGTGAAGTGCACGCACGGCGCCACGGTGGGCCAGCTGGACGACCGGATGGCCTTCTACCTGAAGTCGCGCGGCATCGGGGCGGCGGCGGCACGCCAACTGCTGACCTACGCGTTCGCGGCAGATGTGATTGAGACGATCGAGCTGGAGCCATTGCGGGTGGAGTTGGAGCGACTGGCACTCGAGCGATTCGTGGCGTAGCGCGGGGGGCGCGGGGCGCGGGGGCGCGGGACGGCAGGACGGCAGGACGGCAGGACAGCAGAAGGCAGACGCCGGAGGGCCGACTGCAGCGGCACGAGCGGCACGAGCGGCACGAGTAGCACGAGTAGCACGAGTAGCACGAGTATCACGAGTAGCACGAGTAGCACGAGTATCACGAGTAGCACGAGCAGCACGAGCAGCACGAGTGACGGGCAACCCCGGTCCCAATTTTGACAGCAGCAACCGCAACAGCACCCGTGCCCGACAGCAGCTTACTCCCAGCGATTGGCACGCTCCGCGCCGACTTCCCCATCCTGGGGACGATGGCGCGTGGGAAGCCGCTGGTGTACCTCGACAGCGCGGCGACCTCGCAGAAGCCGCGGCAGGTCATCGAGGCCATCACGCGGTACTACGAGTCTGAGAACGGCAACATCCATCGCGGGGTGCACTACCTGAGCGAGCGGGCCACGGTGCTCTACGACGAGACGCGCGAGGCCACCCGCCGCTTCATCAACGCGCGGTCCACCCGCGAGGTGATCTTCACGCGGGGGACCACCGAGGCGATCAACCTGGTGGCGCATGGGTTCGGGAGCGCCGTCCTCAGGCCGGGTGACCGCGTGCTGGTCTCGACCCTGGAGCATCACTCGAACATCGTCCCGTGGCAGCTCGCCTGTGAGCGGAGCGGTGCGACGCTCGCCGCCATCCCGGTGCTCGACGACGGGTCGCTCGACCTCGCGGCGTTCGACGGCCTCCTCGACGACCGCGTGAAGCTCGTGGCGGTGACCTGGGTCTCCAACGCGTTAGGCACGATCTCCCCGGTGGCCGAGCTGGTGCGTCGCGCGCATGCGCGCGCGATCCCGGTCCTGCTGGACGGGGCCCAGGCCGCCCCGCACATCGCGGTGGACGTGCAGGCCATCGGCTGCGACTTCTTCGCCTGCTCAGGACACAAGATGCTCGGGCCCACCGGGGTCGGCGTGTTGTACGGCACGGAGCAGTGGCTGGATCGCCTCCCGCCGTACCAGGGCGGGGGGGACATGATCGACACGGTGACGTTCGAGCGGACGACCTTTGCCCCGCTCCCCTCCAAGTTCGAGGCGGGGACGCCGGACATCGCCGCGGTCGTCGCCTTTCGCGCCGCGCTCGACTACCTCACGACCGTGGGGCTCGACGCGATTGCCGCGCACGAGCACGCGCTGGTGGAAGAGGCCACCGCACGCCTCTCCGCCATCCCCGGCGTGCACATCATCGGCACCGCGACGCCCAAGGCCGGGGTGGTGAGCTTCACGATGGACTGTGCGCACCCGCACGACATCGGCACCGTGCTCGACAGCGAGGGGATCGCGATCCGGGCAGGGCACCACTGCGCGCAGCCCCTGATGCGTCGCTTTGGCGTGCCGTCCACCGCGCGCGCCTCGTTCTACCTGTACAACACCGCCGAGGACGTCGACGCCCTGGTGCGCGGCGTGGAGCGGGTCCGTCAGCTGTTCACCTGACCATGGACCTCGGCGCGCTGTACCAGGAGATCATCCTCGAGCACAATCGCTCGCCCCGCAACCACGGGGAGCTGCCGGACGCCACGGGGCATGCGCATGGCAAGAACCCGATGTGCGGTGACGAGGTGAGCGTGTGGGTGCGCACGGCCGGTGACCGCGTGGAGCGGGTCACCTTCACCGGCCACGGATGCGCGATCTCGCGCGCCTCGGCGTCGATGATGACCCAGGCGCTCACGGGCAAGACCCGCGACGAGGCGCTGGCGCTGTTCCAGCATTTTCACGACATGGTCACCGGGGCCGGTCCCGCCGACGAGGCCGCGCTCGGCAAGCTCAAGGTGTTCGGCGGGGTCTCGCGTTTTCCCGCGCGCGTGAAGTGTGCGTCGCTGGCGTGGCACGCCTTTCGAGACGCGCTGGCTGGCGGAGACCACGATGGAGATCCCGCTTCATAAGCTGCCCGCGCACGGGCTCTTCCCCGTGACGCTGCCGGATGGCAGCGACGTGGTGATCGCCGTCTCGCCCGGTGGCATTGCCGTCTTCGCCGACGAGTGCCCCCACCAGGGGCTTCCCGTGTCGGCGGGATCGTTAGGCGCCGACGGGACGATCACCTGTCCCTTTCACGGCGCGCAGTTCAGCGCGACGACGGGAGCGTGTGTCTGCGGGCCGGCGACGGACGCCCTGCCCCGCTTCGCGTCCACCATCGTCGAAGGCTCGCTTCGGATCGGTCCGCGACTGGCGCCTGGGTAATCACCAGCAGGCGCACCCGTTCCCGCAGCACGGTCGTGCGTGACCCGACCGGCATGGTTTCCTGTCCTCCCCGCATCGCCCCACCCTCCCGCGTCCAGTGGAAAGATCGGGAGGTGCACCAGGCACGTCGCTCCTGATGCACCTCCGCGACTCGCTTCGCTCCCGCGTGAGCATTGTCGTATCTCGTCGCGGGAAAGATCACGGCGTGCGCGGCCGGAGTTTCCCCACACGCACCGCCCCACACGGACTTCGCGCACTCGCGTCCGGCACGCCGTGACACCCCACCCCACCCCTCCCCTCCCAACTTCCATCGGCCACCCCAACCCCACCGCACGTCCCCTACGCCGTGGCCCTCGGCGCCACTTCCCCCTCCCATCCCCCACGAAGCACCCGCACGTTCCGCGTCGTCGAACGCTCGAAGAACCCCGACCGACGCAGCGCGCACTCCAGCACCCACTCCCATCCGTACCGATCGTGAAACTCGGATTCCCCCATCCCGAGCAAGTCGACCATGTGCCGACGCATCATCACCGACGCGTCGTCGCTCGCCGCCATCGTCCTGTTAAGCAGTGAACGATCCGCCGCCAGGTCGGCCAGCCAGCCAGCCACCTGCCATTCCTGCGCCGACCAGTCGCCCAGGCGCCGGACCTGCTCCCGCACCGCGTAGGGCAACAGCGCAGCCTCGTTGCGCTTGAAGGCAGGCCGCGAGAAGAGGTCGGCCATCACGCGAGCCAGGGTGGGCAGCCGCGTGCGACGCGTCACCCATTCCGCGAGGTCGCTCGCCGTCGGGCGCGGCCGCTGGGCGACCGCCTTGAGGATCCCCGACGCACCGTCCCCCTCATCGAGCCCGAAGACCACACAGGTGCGAGCGAGGCGACGCACACTGCGGACACCAGAGTCCGGCGTGGCCAGCAAGCAGACCGGACACCACGGCGCCTGCTCCATCTGCACCTTCAACTCGTTCGTCGACGGACGCACCGAGGTGGTGTCGAACAAGGCGACAGTTCCGAGAGCCGGAACCGACCCTGGCAGCCGCCGCACCATCTGGTATGGCGGCTCGAGGAAGAGAAGAGACGACGTGCGCATGGAACGCATGATAGGGATGCCCGGTTGGCCTGTATACTCGGAGAAGTACGAGGTCGGGTTCCCTTTTTTCTCATCCCGCCGTCACGCGTGTGTCACGTGCGCCCACCCGACACCTTATACGCGGAAAAAGCAGCGAAAAGGTGTCATCGAATCACTCATCGACGGGCTCTTCGGGATCGGGCGGAATGTCCTCACCGTTCTCATCGTCCGGCTCGTCCGACTCGGCGACGCGCATCATGATCGCAAAGCGGAGGAGGCCCCACTCGGTCGTGATCCCGAGCGCCTTGCGAATGCTGGCGCGATGAAACTCGATCGTCCGCGGGCTCACCCCGAGCAGCTCGGCCATTTCCTGCGACGACTTCCCGTCGCCGATCATGCGAAGGATCTGGCGGTGCCGCGGGGTGAGGCGGTCGAGCTCGGGATGTTGCACCGCCGCCTTGTCTCGAAAGGAGCGCCGCGGGATGTGCGGGGAGATGAACGGCTTGGTTTCGCTCAGGACGTGCTCGATGGCGGCATTCAGTTCGTCCGCCGAGGCTTCCTTGGGGATGAAGCCGTGGGCCCCCGCGCTGATCGCCAGGTCGGCGAGCGCGCGATCCACGTGCATGGTCACGATGATCACCTTGAGCGCCGGCAAGGCCTCCCGGACCTGCGGCAGCAGCTCCAACCCATTGATGTGGGGCATGGAAACGTCGAGCAGCAAGACGTCGGGCCGCGCACGTTGCAGGGTGGTGACCAGCTCACGCCCATCATTAACGATCCCGACCGATACAAAATTCGAGCGCAGCAGGCCTTTGAGGCCCTGGCTGACCATCGGGTGGTCATCGCAGATCAGTACGGTCGCTCGGCGCATCGGGCTGGGGGGTAACGGGGACAGTCACCCGAATGGTGGTGCCTTCGCCGGGTTTCGACCAGACCGCGAAGGTCCCCTCGGCCAGCCGAGCTCGCTCGGACATGCTGATCATGCCGAGCCCGGCCGCCTTGGAGGCATCCCCGGAGTCGAAGCCCGTCCCGTTGTCGGCCAGCGTCATCACGAGGGTTCCGGGGGAAAGCTCGACGGCGATCTCGGCCTTCGTGGCGCGGGCGTGCTTGGTGACGTTGCGGATTGCCTCCTGGGCGATCCGGAAGACGATCAGTGAGCGTTCCCGGTCCAGTACCTTCTCGGCCGCCTGGGGCAGCCGCGTGGTGACGTCGATGGAGGTGATGCGATTGGTGTCGTCCGCGAGTTGCTGCAGGGCTGGGAGGAGCCCGCCCTGTTCGATGATGGCCGGGTGGAGGCGGTGGGCGACCCGCCGGAGCATGACCCCGAGATCGGCGAGCTCATCGCGAAACGCCTGGGTGGTGACCCGATCCTGCGGTGACATCTCCTGCCGGGCGTCGATCCAGTCGCCGATGTCGTGCTGGATGAGGGCGACGCGTTGCAGGGCGTCGTCGTGGACTTCGCGCGCGACGTAGGCGCGTTCTTCCTCGTGTGCGGCGATGAGCTTGCGGGTATAGTCGCGATGGAGGGCGAGGAACCGGCGCTGGTAGATGACCAACGCAGCTCCGAGCGCCGAGACAATCACGACGATCGCAAGAACAGCGGCGATGTAGACTGTGAGGAGGTTTCCACCGGACATCGGACACCCTTCCAGATCATGAGGAAGGCCGCCATGTCGACGACGGCTTTCACAACATATACAAGCTGGGCAAGTTCGACGCTCTGGGCCATGAGCGCCTTGGAGATCGGGTGCACCACGACGTAGGCGGCGTAGTAGAGGATGGTCCCCAACGAGACCCACATCCAGTCACGCTGCCAAATCCGGCCGGTCTCATTCACCGCGCGCGACACC
>JAEUJL010000862.1 GCA_016794835.1 Gemmatimonadota bacterium
GACCTGGCGCGCGGCGGCATCACCCACGAACACGATGCGGTCCCCCCGGATGCCCACATCGGCGTTCCGCGCCGGGGCCCCGGTCCCGTCGATCACGCGCCCGCCCCGCACGAGCAGGTCGACGCGTTCCTGCGCCACCAGAAGGGCGGGAAAGACTGCGGCCAGGGCCGCACGGCTCAATCGAAGGCGCATGGTGGGGTCGGGTTGGTCACGCCCAAGCTACGGCGCGGAGAACGGGGGGGACAACTGCGGGGCGGGAAGTCCAGACACGCCCACCGGCGTGTGAGGGGAAAGCCGCGCCACCCGGGGCGGGGATACGGCGCGGCCCCGGGGGGAGCATCTCAGAACGGTTGTGCCTCATCGGCAATGCGGCCGCTGGCCACGAGGTCGCGTAGCACCTCGCCTAACGCGGCGCTCGCGTCCAGCACACCCTGCCACCGGGCCATGCGCCCCTCATGGGACAGGTCGTAGAAGTCGCGGCGATCCGGGATCTTCCCGCCGGGGAGCGAACGGACGAACTCGCGCGACGGGGCAATGAGGACGGTGTGGGCGAAGTTCCCCGCCCCCGCACGCCGCCACGGCAACGCCTTGTCGAACCAGCCGGGGACGATGAAGTCATAGAAGTGCGGGTAGAGCACCAACCCCGGGCCGTCCCCAAGGTCCATGTCCAGGTGGTAGTCGAGCACCCCGCCATCCCAATAGGTCCCGGAGACGCCGGGAATGCGCACCCCCTCCATCAACAGCGGGATCGACCCGGACGCCAGGAGGGCGGCGCGGAGATTCTCGCGGGTCAATGGCTCGTGGCGCGTCGGGAGGTCGTCCAGGTGCGCGAACGGCGTGACATCGCCCGCCGTATGAAAGACACAACGCCGGAAATGCACGGCTAACGCGCGCCGGGTCACGAGGTTGGCCGCCGCGGCCACCCCGAGGGAGGTGGCCAGCGCCAGCCGCCGGTCGCTCGCCGCGAGGCCACGTCCCTCCGCTGTGATCACGTGCACGCGAAAGGTCGGGTGGGCGAGGATCTCGTCCACGCCGGTCGGACCGAGCAGGTCATCGAGGACCGCGCCGAGGATGCGCGAGACCTCAGCTGTGGATGGTTTGGGCGAATACCCCTGCCCCGCGATGTAGCCCTGGTGGCCACGGCCGAGGGCGCTCACCGGGTCGCGTTGCGCGAGGCACGCCATGCGCCAGCTGCCGATCGATGACCCGATCAGGTGCAGGGGGCGCGAGCGCGGGCCCTGCAGGAACTCGCCAAAGAGGTACCGGTCGATCCCGCCGAGCACGAGCCACTTGGCGCCGCCCGAGGCGCCGGGGACCACGTCGATGTCATCGAGCTGGAGTCCGCGCGTGCGCAGGACGCGCATCGCGTCCGTACCGGCCCTGATCGTCAGCGGGGAAGCCATCGCCCACAATCTCGTCGCCCGCTGTGCCGGATGGGAGCGTATCCCAGGGGGTGATTATGCTTGGGCCATGTGGCTCCTCCTGCTCGGCGCGTGGTTGCACGCCCCCCTCGTCCCGGATCGACCGATCGCCCCCCCGCAACGCGCCCCGGACTCGCTGCGCGTCCCGATCCTCGTCTATCACAACATCCAGCCGGCCAGCGAGGCACGCGGGATCCGCGC
>JAEUJL010000865.1 GCA_016794835.1 Gemmatimonadota bacterium
GCTGCAGATCCTGGACGACGGGCGCCTGACCGACTCCCAGGGGCGCACGGTCGACTTCCGCAACGTGGTCATCATCATGACCTCCAACCTGGGCTCGTCCTTCATCCTCGAACATGCAGCCAGTGATTGGGGGATGGTGGAAACGCAGGTCCAGGTGGCGATGCGGCAGCACTTCAAGCCCGAGTTCCTGAATCGCGTCGATGACACCGTGATCTTCCGGCCGCTGGGTCGTGAGCACATCGACCGGATCGTTGACCTGCAGCTCGAGCGGCTGCGTGCCCTCCTGGCGGATCGCAAGCTCACCCTGGAGTTGTCGGCCGAGGCGCGCGCGGTCCTCGTCGATGAAGGGTACGACCCCGCCTTTGGTGCACGCCCACTCAAGCGGACCATCCAGCGCCTGGTGCAGAACCCGCTCGCCCTGGCCATCCTCGAGGGCAAGTTCAGCGAGGGGGATGCCATCCGGGCGACGGTCGGCGCGGGCGACACCCTGGTGTTCGAGAAGGTCGCCTAGGTGTCACCGGACGAGGCGTGGATGCGGGACGCCCTGGCCCTCGCCGTCGAGGCGGCGGGGGCCGGGGATGTGCCGGTGGGCGCGGTTGTCGTGGCCGATGGCCGGGTGGTGGGTCGCTCGGCCAACCGCACGGTTCGCGACCAGGATCCCACCGCGCATGCCGAGGCCCTGGCGATGCGCGAGGCGGCACGCACCCTCGGCCGTTGGCGTCTCGATGATTGTACCCTCTACGTCACCCTCGAGCCGTGTGCCATGTGTGCCGGCGCGCTGGTCCTTGGCCGGCTGCGCCGCGTCGTCTTTGGCGCCTGGGACGAGAAGGCCGGAATGGTGGGCTCCGTGGGAGACCTGCTCCGCCACCCCCGGCTCAATCACCGCCCGGAGGTGCAGGGGGGACTGCTCGCCGAGGAGTCCGGGGCGATACTTACCGAGTTCTTCCGCGCGCGGCGCCCTGCCTGACGACTGAGCTACCAGGGGCCAACGCGTTGACGCCCCATAACTTGACTGTGTAAGTTGTGTGGCTCTGTGAGGACAGGTGTCCGAGTGGCTGAAGGAGCCGGTCTCGAAAACCGGTGTACCGGTAACGGTACCGTGGGTTCGAATCCCACCCTGTCCGTGATCGAAAGAGAACGATGAGAACGAGGGTAAGGGGGCCGCGGGGTACGGAGTTACTCCTCACCCGCTTACCCTCTCGCGCTGCCAGCACCGGGCTCGCACTCCTCTCGTTTCCCTGGACAGGTGGCCGAGTGGTTTAAGGCGCACGCCTGGAAAGCGTGTGGTGGGGAAACTCACTCGCGGGTTCGAATCCCGCCCTGTCCGTGGCGGCGCTCCCAGTCGGGGCGCCGCCTTTTTCGTTCTCGATGCCCGGTTCATCGCCAGTTCAGGCGCTGCGCAGTATGTTCGCGGCCTCCACCTCCCCGTGATCACATGCCAAACGTCGGCGTATTTCACCCGCAGGTCGTCCACTTCGTTATTGCCCTGTGCCTGGTCGGCGTCGGCCTCCGGGTGGTCTCCCTGCTGCGCAAGTGGCCGTGGATGAACCCGGCGGCCACTACCCTGATCCTGCTCGGCACGATCGCCTCGGTGGTGGCGGTGAAGAGCGGTGACGATGCGCATGGACCGGCGGAGCGGGTGCCCGGCGCTCGCAACGCCGTCGTGGAACACGAAGAGTGGGGCGAGCGCGCGCGAAACATCTTCCTGCTCATCGCGGCGGTGGAACTCGTGGGGCTCGCGATCGCCGAGAAGAACCGCCGCCTCGTCCACGCCGCGAGCGCAGTGATCGGCCTCGGTGGCGTCTTCGCCATGTACGAGACCGGGGAGCATGGTGGCGAGCTGGTCTACTCCTACGCCGGTGGTGTGGGCGTTCGCTCCGGAGAGCCCGAAGACGTGGAACGACTCCTCATGGCCGGGCTGTA
>JAEUJL010000871.1 GCA_016794835.1 Gemmatimonadota bacterium
GGCCCGTAGGCCTTCACGAAGCCGATCGACTTGTTGATGTTGCGGATCGACTGGCGTTCCCCGTGCTTGTTGATGAGCTGGATCGTGTAGGCGTTGTATGCGTTGATCCAGAAGGCCAGTTGTTCGTCGCGCCCGAGGCGCGCCGGATCGGTGGCATTGAGCGTCGCGAGGTACCGCGCAAACTCGGGCGCCCGGGCGAAGGCCTCATAGTCCACCATGCCGTTGACGACGTGCGCGCGCAGCAGCTGGTCAAAGGGAGCGTGGTCGACGGCCTGGGCACCGGCCCCGGCCACGGGAAGGGCGAGCATCGTTGGCAGCAGGAACCTCGCGCTGGCCCGGCGGATTACATGCAGCATTATCGGTCTCCGGCGGCCCCAGACGCTGGGCACCGCAGTGAATTGGTCATTGAGTCGTTCCGGTATCCTACGTCGCCCGGTCCGGATCGGATTGGCGTCACGTGTCGCCAGCGGGACACATCCATTTCCACCGCACCGACGTATCCCGTCCGAACCTGGCCCCATCCCCCTAATGAACAGCTCCACCCCCACGATGCCTCCCTCTTCGCTCGCCCGATTCGGTCGCCTGGCGGCCGCGCTGCTGGGCCTTGCCGCGCTCGTGGCCGCGGGACGTTCGGTCGGCGGGTATGTCCCTGCGTTTGCCGCCTGGGTGAACGGCCTGGGCGCCCTCGGCCCCATCGTGTTCATGCTGGGGTACCTCGTCGCCACCGTCGCCTTCATCCCCGGTTCGCTGCTCACGTTGGCTGCCGGGGCGATCTTCGGCATCGCCCGCGGGACGGCGTTCGTCTTTGTTGCCGCCACAGCGGGGGCCACCGCGGCCTTCCTCGTTTCGAGGTACCTCGCACGGGGAATGGTCGAGAAGCGCATTGCCGGCAACCCGAAGTTCGCGTCGATCGACCGGGCGATCGCGTCACAGGGGCGGCGCATCGTCTTCCTGCTCCGGCTCAGTCCCGTCTTTCCGTTCAACCTCCTCAACTACGCGCTCGGGCTTACCCGGGTGCGGCTCGGCGACTACGTCACGGCCTCGATTGGGATGCTTCCTGGCACCCTCCTCTATGTGTACTACGGCAAGTTGGCGGGCGACGTCGCCGCCCTCGCCGGTGGAGCCGCGCCGCCGAAGGACGCCGGATACTACGCCGTGCTCGCGCTCGGGCTCGTCGCCACCATTGCCGTGACCACCGTGGTCACTCGCCTGGCCCGCAAGGCCCTCAAGGGTATCGCCTGAACATGACCAGTCTCGCCCCTGCCCCCGACCTCACGCACCCTTCGCACGCGGACTACCCCGCGTTGGTGCCCTTCGGGGAGGCGAACCAGCTCCTGGCGTCGCATGTGCACCCGGCCGGATGGGAGAACCCGACCCCGCGCGGCCGATACCACCTGGTCGTCATTGGCGCCGGCACCGGCGGCCTGGTGACGGCGGCCGCCGCGGCCGGACTCGGGGCAAAGGTCGCCCTGATCGAGCGGCACCTCATGGGCGGTGACTGCCTCAACGTGGGTTGCGTGCCGTCCAAGGGCGTCATTCGCGCCGCCCGCAGCTGGGCCGCCGCTCGCGAGTCCGCGAGCCATTTCCACGGCCCCATCGCCACGGGCGAGGGGGACTTTGCCGCCGCCATGGAGCGCATGCGACGGCTCCGCGCGCGCATCGCCCCGGTGGATGGCGCCCCGCGCTATCGCGACCTCGGCGTCGACGTCTTCATTGGCAATGGATCGTTTGTCTCCCGTGATGCGGTGGAGGTGGCCGGGGCACGCCTGACCTTCCGGCGCGCCGTCATCGCCACCGGGGCCCGCGCCGCCGCGCCGCCAATTCCCGGGCTCGCCGACGCGGGGTACCTCACCAACGAGACGGTCTTCTCCCTCACCCAGCGCCCGCAGCACCTGCTCGTGATCGGCGCCGGGCCGATCGGGTGCGAGATGGCCCAATCGTTCGCCCGGTTCGGGGCGCGGGTGACCCTCATCGACCAAGGCCCGCGCATCCTCCCGCGCGAGGACGCCGACGCCTCACGGGTCGTCGAGGCGTCCATGCGTGCCAGCGGGGTGGAGTTTGTCGGCGGCGCGGCCATCAAGGCGGTGGAGCGTCAGGGCGAGCGGCGCATCGTGCACCTCACCGTGGACGGCCAGGCGCGCACGCTGGAAGGCGATGCCCTCCTCGTCGCCATTGGCCGAGCGCCCAACGTCGAGGGGCTCGGGCTGGAGGTCGCCGGCGTCGCGTTCGACAAGGCGGGGGTCTCCGTGGACGACCAGCTGCGGACCTCCAATCCCGCGGTGTATGCCGTCGGGGACATCTGCTCCGCCTACAAGTTCACCCACGCCGCGGACTTCCAGGCCCGCACCGTGGTGCAGAACGCGCTCTTCTTCGGGCGCGCCAGGGCCTCGCGCCTGGTCATTCCGTGGGCGACGTACACCTCCCCGGAACTTGCCCACGTTGGCCTGACCGAAGCCGCCGCGCACCAGGCCGGCACCGCCGTCGACACCGTCATGGTCCCGTTTCATGACAACGACCGCGCCATTCTCGACGGCGAGGAAGAGGGCTTCCTCAAGGTCGTCCTCGCCAAGGGGACCGATCGCATCCTGGGGGCGACCCTCGTCGCGGAACACGCCGGCGACATGATCGGCGAGATCACACTCGCGATGACCGCGGGGATCGGGCTGTCGAGGATCGGCCAGACGATCCACCCCTATCCAACGCAGGGCGAGGTCTTTCGCAAGGCCGCCGACCTGTGGCGCCGCCGCAAGTTAACACCAACGGTGCGGAAGCTGTTTCA
>JAEUJL010000873.1 GCA_016794835.1 Gemmatimonadota bacterium
CGCGCGACGCAAGCGCCTGTGCAACAGCGGAGAGCAGTTGCCCCCCAATGCCCAGCCCCCGTCCCTCCGGGGCCACATGGAGGTTGTCGAGGCAATGCCCGTAGGTGGCATCGGCGTTGGGCAGCACGTAGGCAAACCCCATCGCTTGTGCCTCCCCACCGACCGGAACCTCGAACACGAAGCCGAACTCCGCCCCTCGAGAGATCTCGTCACGACGGGCCGCCCACGCCGCGCCGCGATCCTGGTCGAGGTCGCGGTCCAGGAACTCCTGGGACAGGACGCCGCGGTACGCGGTGCGCCAGCTCGCGGCGTGCAGTCGCGCGACCCCGGGGATGTCGTCCACCGTCATGGCGCGGATGCGGCCAGCGGTCAGCGCCGGCGCGACGAGATGTTTCTCCGGGTTGGGAACGGAATGCGCGGCCATGGCGGGGCGCTCAGGCGGATAACGCGGCCACCAGCTGTCCCAGGGCGTTCGCGCCCAGCGTCGCGTCGTAGACGATCAGCGGTGCCCGCTTGGCCCCCAGTCGGTCCGGGTGCGCCGCATAGATGCCGAGCTGGTGCGCGAAGACGTCCGGGCTGTCCGCCAGGCGACGCGACGGCACAGGGCGCGCATGCAGCAGGTCGTCGAGTGGCACCGGCGGGGCGCCATCCACCACAATCACCGCCAGCGCGGCCGTGAGGACGTTGTGCAGGAAGTTGAAATGAAACCCGAGGGGGGCGTACCGCTCCGGCACCGGACGCGCCGCCGCGCAGGCCGCGACGAGCTCGTCCTTGTGCGCGCGCAGCGTCGACGCACAGGCCGCGCGTTCATCGCCCATGGCGCGCACGACCGACGGGATCTCCCCGGCCGCGAGCACCACCCCGGGATCGGCGCCCAACACGTGCAGGAGTCCCTCGACCAGCACCTCCGAGCGGTCGCCAGCCGCGAAGTGGCGGGTGAGGGTCGCGGCCGCATGCATCACCCACGGGTAGTCCACGACGTTGTCCGCACGCATCCGCTCCACGTCGTGCTCGTACATGAAGTGCGCGCCCCATCGCAGGTGCGCGCCGAAATTGGCGGCATTGTTGAGCGCCATGGCGCGCTCGTGCGCGGGATCGAGCGCGCGCAGCCTGCCTAACAACGGATCGAATCCCCGCTCGTCCGGCTGGTACTGCGCAATCGCCAACCCGATCAGCATGGGCCAGTGGCGCACAAACTGCCGTCCGCTCCCATGCTCGCCCTGCAGGAGCGCCAGCAGGTGGTCGAGCCGGTCCATGGACGCATTCGCGTCCTCGGTGTCCCAGGCCCGCATCGCCAGCAGCACCAGGAGGAACAGGAAGTAAGCATCGAGGAGGAGCGCCTGCTCCCCGCGAGGATCCCGGCCGCGCACCGCTTCGAGATATCCGAGCAGGAGCACCGGCGTGTTGTCCGGCAGGAACCGATGGGCGACCGGGTCCCAGGTGTGCAGCACGTGGAACCCATCCCGGATCGTCGCCGCATCGAGCGCGTCGACCAGGCCACCCAGCGCGAAACCGATCGACGCCTTGAAGTGGTGCGTACGCATCCCCTCGCGCAGCGCCGCCGCGGGATCGCGGGGCCGGGCGGGCAGGCGGTCGAGGATCTCGCCACGCGCCGGGCCCCCCAGGAGTTCCTCGAGGGCCGCGCACAATTCGCTGAAGTGTCCGCGCTGCGCCGCAGGGGAGGGGATCGGCATCCGCCGCTCAGTCGTCGTGACTGAGTTCGTACTTGCGTTGCTCGTGCGCCTGGTCCTTCGCCTGCGCCTGGTCGCGTCGTTTCGCCGCTGCCATCGCCTTGGCACGCGTCGACTCCGACTTGACGGCGGGGAGCGACAGCAGGCGCTCGAGCCGCGCGGCCCCACAGGCCGCACAGGCCTCCGGTTCCTTGCCTCGGAGCACCAGGACCTCGAACTGGTGGCCACAGGCCGCGCAGCGATAATCGAACAGGGGCATTGACGCGTGAAGGCAGTGGGTCGGATGGGCAGCCGGGGCGAATCAGCAGGACCGGCCGCTCCGTAGTATGCCCACCTGTCCAAGCGGCTGCCACCGCCCTCCGCCTTCTTCGTCCCGTGCGGTTGGACGATATTCCCGCCATGACCACCCCGCGAATCCTCGTCGCCGACGACCAACCGGATGTCGTCGAGGCGCTGCGCCTGCTGCTCAAGGGGGAGGGGTACGTCATCGAGGCGGCCCACAGCCCGGCCGAGGCCGGCGCCCTGGTGGGGGCGCGCGACTTCGACGCGGCGATCATCGACCTGAACTACACGCGGGACACGACGTCCGGCCGCGAAGGGCTCGGGCTCCTCGAACGGATCCGTGCCTTCGACGCCAGCCTCCCCGTGGTGGTCATGACGGCGTGGGCCAGCATTGACACCGCCGTGGAGGCGATGCGCCGGGGGGCGCAGGACTACATCGAGAAACCGTGGGACAACGGCCGCCTCCTCACCGTCCTGCGCAATGCCGTTGAGCTGGGGCGGGCCACGCGTCGCAACCAGCGGCTCGAGGGGGAGAACGCCGCGCTGCGCGCGGCCCGGCGCACGACCTTCGTGGCCACGGCCCCGTCCATGCGGCCCGTGCTCCAGCTGATGGAACGCGTGGGCCCGTCAGACGCCAACGTCCTCATCACCGGGGAACACGGCACGGGCAAGGAGCTGGTGGCCACCCTCCTGCACCGGTCCTCCGCGCGCGCGGCGGGACCGTTCGTTGCCGTCAACCTCGGCGGGATCGCGGATGGGGTGTTCGAGAGCGAGATGTTCGGGCACGTGAAGGGCGCGTTCACCGACGCGCGCATGGACCGGGCCGGACGCTTTGAGGTGGCCGAGGGGGGCACGTTGTTTCTCGACGAAATCGCCAACCTCTCGGCCACCCAGCAGGCCAAGCTGTTGCGCGTGCTTCAGTCCGGCGAATACGAGCGCGTCGGGTCGTCCAAGGTGCGCCAGGCGAACGTCCGCGTCGTGGCGGCCACCAACGCCGACGTGGAAGCCGAGGTGCGGGCCGGTCGCTTTCGCGAGGACCTGCTCTTTCGCATCAACACCATTGAGCTACGCTTGCCGGCGCTGCGCGATCGGCGCGAAGACATCGCGCCCCTCGCCCATGCCTACCTGGAGTCTCACGCGCAGCGCTATCGCAAGGCCGTCCGGGCCTTCGAGCCAGCGGCCATGCAAGCGTTGCTCGAGCATCCCTGGCCCGGGAACGTCCGCGAACTGGGGCACGTGATCGAGCGCGCGGTCCTCCTCGCCTCCGGCGACACGATCCGGCTGGGCGACCTGGCGCTGCGGGGCAGCGCAGCCGCCCCCGTCCGCCTCGAGGACCTGCCCCTCGAGGACGTGGAGAAGATCCTCGTCCGCAAGGCGCTCGCCCGACACGGCGGCAACGTCTCGCGAACCGCCAAGGCGCTCGGCCTGAGCCGCAGCGCCCTGTACCGCCGGCTCGAGCACTTCCAGATCGAGGTGTCGGAGACGCCCACGTGAACCCACGGCCGCCACGGCCGCCCGCTCCCCACGAGCGGCGCGTCTTCCTGCTGGCGCTCTCCGCTGGACTCCCCGGGGTCGTCGCGACCATCGCCCTGCTGCTGAACGGGAACTACGCACCGCGGGTGACGTGGACCCTCGGGGGATTCGTCCTGGGCACCTGGATCGTCGTGACCCTCGTCCTGCGCGAGCGCATCGTGCGGCCACTGCAGACCCTCTCCAACATGCTGGCCGCCCTGCGTGAGGGGGACTTCTCGCTGCGCGCACGACTCTCCCATTCCGACGACGCCCTCGGCCTGGCGCTCATGGAGATCAACCTCCTGGGGGACACGTTGCGATCGCAGCGCCTGGGGGCCCTCGAGGCGACCTCGCTGCTCCGCGCGGTGATGTCGGAGATCGACGTCGCGATCTTTGCGTTCGACGACGGGAATCGCCTGCGCCTGGCGAATCGTGCCGGTGAACGCCTGCTGGCCCAGCCCTACGATCGCCTCGCCGGCCGCGCCGCCGACGCGTTAGGCATGGCGGAGTTCCTCACCGGGCCCACCCCGAGGGTCCACGAACGCACCTTTCCGGAGCGCCGTGGGCGCTGGGAGGTCCGTCGCACGACCTTTCGCCAGGAAGGGCGCCCGCACCTGCTCCTCGTGGTCACCGACGTGACCAAGAGCCTCCGGGAGGAAGAATTGCTCGCCTGGCAGCGGCTCGTGCGCGTGTTAAGCCACGAGATCAACAACTCCCTGGCCCCCATCAAGTCGATCGCCGGGACGCTGCAGGGGGTCACCGAGCGCACGGCCACCGGTGAGGCGCGCGAGGACATGACCCGTGGGCTCGAGGTCATCGCGTCACGCGCCGAGTCGTTGCAGCGCTTCATGTCCTCGTATGCCCGATTGGCCCGGCTCCCCGCGCCGGTGCGCCGCCCCTTCGACCTCGGCGCACTGGTCCGGCGGGCCGCGGGCCTCGAGGCCCGCGTCGCCGTCCGGGTCGTCGAGGGACCGCCGATGGAGGTGCGTGGGGACCCGGACCAGGTGGAGCAGGCGCTGATCAACCTGGTGCGCAACGCCGCCGACGCCGCCCTCGAAGCGCAGGGAGGCGTGCAGGTCCAGTGGTCGCAGGATGGCCCGTGGAGCGAGGTGCAGGTCCTCGATGAGGGGCCCGGGATCGACGGGACCGCCAACCTGTTCATCCCGTTCTTCACGACCAAGCCCGAAGGATCCGGGATCGGACTCGTCCTCTCGCGACAGATCGCCGAGGGGCACGGCGGCTCGCTCGCCCTGGAGAATCGGGCCGATCGGAAAGGGGCCGTGGCTCGCCTGCGCCTGCCGCTCTAGCTCGATCCGGCAGGGAGTCCCGACCGCCGGGACGCCCGCCCCCTGCTCCACCTCGTTGCATCGAAACGGGTGACCGATGAAACGAAGCGTTACGCCGTTTTTTGGATACCACCGGCCTGCGCGCACGTAAGCGATTACCCGACAACGGGTTAGGATTCCCTTACAAGCGGCATGTGAAATGCTCCGTTCTGCTGCGATTCCCCTCCTGCGGAGCTTCCATGCCCCTGACTCGACGCGTTCTTCCGGCTCTCGCGCTGGCTGCGATCGCCTGCGGCGGTGACCCCGCCGCCCCAAACCCTGTGCGCCCCGTCCGGGTGCCCGCTGCATCTGACCTGGTCGCGGCGAACGTCAGCGACGGCCAGGGTGCGATCTGGCGCCAGCTGACCGAGACCGTGGGATTGAGCTGGGACCAGGTCGCGGCGGTCTGCCCGCGCGATGGCATGTCGCCATGCTGGGCCACCATCGCGGGTCGTGACCTGAACGGATGGGTCTGGGCCACCGATGTGCAGGTCACGCAGCTGCTGGCGCGTTACGCGCCGGCGATCGCGACGACCCCGACCCTCAGCGGACCAGCGGCGGACGCGGGGGTGACCGCGTTCTTCGCCGCGTTCTCGCCGACCGCGACCGGTAGCTGCGGATCGTGGACCTGCACCTTTGGGGCGTTTGCCTCGGGCTGGTCAGCCACCTCACCGGGCACAGGCACGGCGGTACAGGCGTCGGTGCAAGCCGGCTTTGGTTCGCCGTCGTTGATGCAGATCCTGTCGACGACCGGGGTGGCGACCGCGAACTTCTCGCGCGGCCTCTTCATGTGGCGCCCGGACCCGGCGAATGTCTCGCTCGTGGCCCTGGACGACTCCGGATCCATCGACTCCCCGCAGGTCGGGGTCGTGGTGCCGAACGTGCTCGCCAACGACCAGCTCAACGGTGCACCGGCGACGCTGGCCACCGTGAACCTGGCCACGCTGTCATCCACCCACGCAGGGGTCACCCTGGACGCCGCGACCGGGGCCGTGTCGGTGGCGACCGGCGTGCGTATCGGGACCTACACGCTGCGCTACCGGGTGTGCGAGATCGCCCTGCCGGCGAACTGCGACACGGCCTTCGTGACCGTCGTGGTGCGGGGCAACGTGATCGACGCCGTCGACGATGCCGGGACGACCCGAACCGGCGGAGGGATCGCCGTGGCAAACCTGCTGGCGAACGACCTGCTCGGTGGCGCCACGGCCACGTTGCAGACCGTGACGCTCCGCCAGGTCACCCCCGATCCGTACCTCGCCTTGCAGCCGGGTGGGGCGCTGCGGGTCAATGCCGGCACCCCCGTGGGGACGTACCGGATCACCTACGAGATCTGCGAGATCGCGAACCCGACCAACTGTGACCAGGCCGACGCGGTGGTGACCGTGACGCCCTATCCGATCGACGCGGTGAACGATGCCGGGAGCATCCCAAGTTACCCCGGCGGCACCGCAGTGGCGAACGTCCTCGCCAACGACACCTTCAATGGCTCGGCGGCGACGCTGGCCACGGTGACGCTCTCGCAGCTCAGTGCACCGGCGGGGATCACCCTCGACCTGACGGACGGCTCGGTCGATGTGGTCGCCGGGACGCCCGGCGGCAGCTACGCCGTGACGTACCGGATCTGCGAAACCGCCAGCCCGGCGCCAGGCAACTGCGACCAGGCCACCGCCACCGTCACGGTGCAACCGCAGAGCTTCGTGGTCTCCAAGGCCGTGCATCGCATCAACGAGGGCACCGGCGGCTCGTTCACCGTTCGCCTGTCGCAGCCGCCGACGTCCAACGTGACGGTCGCGGTAGCGTACCTCGCGGGCACGATGAACGTGTCCTTCTCGCCGGCGGCGCTCACCTTCACGCCAGCGAACTGGAACGTGGCACAGACGGTCACCTTTGCGACCATCCGGGACTCGGACAAGGTGGACAATGCCGGTACGCTGACGCTGGCGGCGCCAGGCATCGCGACGCTGCCGATCGTCGTCAACGGCATCGACAAGGACCGCAAGGGCACCTTCCCAACCTCCTGGCTGCAGGCGCCCGCCAACGGGGCCACGGTCTCGGGGGTCATCAGCCTGTTGGGGACGGCGACCAGCACCGGTGGCACGCTCGTCGACGCCAAGTTCTCGGTCGACGGCAACCGGTTCGCCACGTTGACCGGCGCCTCCGGGACCTACCGTCCCACGTGGAGCTCGTCGACCGTGACCAATGGCTGGCATGTACTGGAGATGCGCACGACCGATTCCGCCGGGAACGACGGGCGCATGACGATCAAGGTGTTCGTCAACAACTAGACGTCCACAGCTCCCCACGCGGGCCCCGGCATCACGCCGGGGCCCGTGTGCGTTTCATGACGGGCGACGCTCCAACTCCAGCAGGGCCTCCTTGCGCCACAATCCGCCACCGTACCCGGTGAGGTCGCCGTCGCTCCCGATCACGCGGTGGCAGGGCACGAGGATCGAGAGCCGGTTGTCACCGTTCGCCCGGCCGGCGGCCCGCGCGGCACCCGGCCGGCCCGCGTCACCGGCCAGCCGCTCGTAGGTGGTGGTGGTTCCCGCCGGCACCGCCAGCAGGGCGCGCCACACGGCCCGCTGGAACGGCGTGCCTAACGGGAGCAGCGGGACGGTGAAGGTTGTGCGGTGCCGCGCGAAGTACCCCGCGAGCTCCTGCTGCAACTGCCGCAGCGCCGGGAATTCGCCGGGCAGGATCTCGCTGGCGAACAGGTGACGGACCCGCTCCCGCTGGGTCCGCAGCATCGGCCGGTCGGTGAATTCCAGCAGCGCCAGTCCATCCGTCGTGCCGATGGCCACCATCTCACCGAGCGGCGTCTCCACGCGTCCTTCCCGCAACACCACGGACGAGCGGTCCCCAAGCGGGCGGCAACGCCTGCACGGCCGGAAGCCCGCCTGCAAGGCCGCTGTGGGAGAGGCGAAATACTCCAGGTGTTCCGGCAGGGGCGTCCGCGCCGGGCACCACGGCCGGCAGAAGACATGAGTGGTGGTCACGCCGATCCAGAAGGCGCCGTCGGCCGAGCGGCGACGGTGCACCACGTCGGCATACCGGGGATCGAGGGAAGCGGGCATGCGTGGATCGTACCAGCGCGGGCGCGGAGTCGCGACCCGATTCCTGCGCCCCCTACGTGCCTCAGGGTGGCGCGATCTCGCGGAGGCGACGCAGCACCGGGACGCGCCAAGCGGTGACCCCCACCGTCACCATCGCCACCACCCCACCGAGGACCACCGTCGGGACCGCCCCAAGCCAGCGCGCGACCGCACCCGACTCGAAGGCCCCCAGTTCGTTGCTCGACCCGATGAAGATCGCGTTCACGGCGGAGATGCGGCCCAGCATCTCCGGGGGGACGAGGACCTGGATCAGGCTGGACCGGATGACGGCGCTGATGTTGTCCGCCGCCCCCGAGATGAACAGCAGGGCCACGGACAGCGGGAACGAGGTCGACAACCCAAACCCGATCATGCAGGCGCCAAAGACGGCCACCGCCAGGAGCAACGCCCGACCCGCGCGCCGGAAGGGGCGCCGATGCGCGAGGTAGAAGGCCATCAGCACCGCCCCCGCCCCCGGCGCCCCTTGCAGGATCCCCATCCCGCGCGGCCCCACGCCGAGGATGTCCACCGCGAAGACGGGCATCAACGCCACCGCCCCGCCAAACAACACCGCCACCAGGTCCAGGCTCAGGGCGGCGAGGATGACTTGGTTGACCCGGAGGAACCGGAGCCCCTCGGCGACGTTGCGCAGCACACTCCCCGCGCCACGCTCCAGCGGCGTCGGCGTGTGGCGCAGCACCAGCATCGCGAGCAGCGCGACGACCGAGAGCCCCACATTCACCCCCAGGGTCGCGCGCATCCCGATGCCACCGAGGAGGAGCCCACCGACCGCGGGGCCGAGGACGAGTCCGAGTTGCCACGTGGAGCTGCGCCAGGTGGCCGCGTTCACGTAGGTCGCCCGCGGGACGATCTCGGCGACCAGCGCCGACCGGGAGACCTGGAGGAAGGCCCGCGCCACCCCGCACACGGCGATCACCACGTAGTACGGCCAGATCGGCCGCGCCTCCCCGGTGGTGTGGACATAGACGGCCAGCACCACGGTGGCGGCCAGGAGGACGCCTAACGATATCGCGGACACCCGCTTGCGGTCCGTGCGGTCCGCCACGTACCCCGCCAGCAGGGCCACCCCGACATACGGCACCACCTCGGCCAGGCCGATCAGTCCGAGGGCGAGCGGGTCGCGGGTGACCTGGTAGACCGTCCACCCCAGCACCACGTTCTGCACCTGGGCCACCATCGTCATCGCCAGCATCGAGACGATGAACCACTGGAAGGCACGCACCCGCAGCGCGGCGTAGGGATCGGCGGTCGTCATGGCGCGCGCAAGTTAGCGCCCCTCAAGGCCGACGGCCCGCGCCCGTCGTCATCATCCGCGGCGCCAGCCCGCGGCCCCGTCAGCAGGACAGCTGGAATCGCGTGATCCCGCTCCGTGTCCCGGTCACCCGCATCTCGACCTCACCCACCCGATACCCCACGAGGCACCGGCCGTCCGGCTCGAGCGGCGTCAGCGAGGAAAAGTCGACGCGCACGGAGTCCCTCGTCGCCCCGGAAGACACCCGCGTGAGCGTCCCCTCGACCAGCACGCGGTTCGCCGCGATGCTCGCCGTCCCGCGCGGCACCCCCAGCCGATCCACCCAGCGATAGGCGAACTCCTGCACCTGCAGGTTCGCCGCCGGGGCCGCCGGCGCGACCGTACGCAGCGACAGGCGGCGAGCGATGCGCGCCTCGCCCGTCGTGTCGTCGACGGCGCGAACATCCAGCGTTCCATTGAAGTCCACCTGGACGTCGCTTCCCCCGCGACCCAACACGCCACTCACGCCGTGCGTGACACGCGCGGCAAACCGCCCGCCGAGGTCCTGGACGCGCACACTCCCGCTGAACGCCCGGACTTGCACGTCGGACCGGGTGCACCGCCCGGCCGGCCATGCGTTAACCTGGTCCACGGGCACCCGGTTCGCATTCCGCGTCGTGTCGCCGGACACCACTGGGAAGCAGGCCAGCTGCAAGACGCTCACGTCTCCTGGCAGCCCGAATCGGGTCAGGTCCGCCACCGTGGGCGCCTCGCGCACCTCGCGCAGGAGGCGCGTCACCTCGGCGATGAGGTCGGCGTCGAACTCCGGCGGTGCCGGCCGCCCCACGTCGAGGCTGCATCCCGACAGGAGGGCACCCAGCGCCGGCGCCAGCAGGCGGAGGTAGGGGCGTCGGACGCCAGTGCGCATCCGCGGACGATGTGGCGGACCGGGAGGCTCCGCAACCCGCCTCCTTCCGCCTGCCTGCACCGGCCGGCATAATCCGTTCGTCCCCAAACGCGCGAGAAACCCCCTATGCGCCTGAGTCACTCGGTCGCGGCCCTCGCCCTTGGCGTGGGCACCCTGGCCGCCCAGCCCAGCACCAAGCTTGCCCTCGAGCAGTACCTCGAGTGGGAGACGGTCTCCTCACCCCGCCTCTCCCCCGACGGCAAGCAAATCATCTATGGGCGTCGGTGGGCCGACAAGATGAACGACCGCTGGGAGACGACCCAGTGGATCATGAACGTCGATGGCACGAAGAACCGCGTGCTGATGAACGGCGGGCCGGTCGAATGGTCGCCGGACGGATCACGCATTGCGTACACGGCACCCGGCCAGCCGAGCGGCTCCCAGGTCTTTGTGAAATGGATGGACGCCGAGGGTGCGGTGTCGCAGCTGACGCGGCTCACCCAGGCGCCGAGCAACCTGCAGTGGTCGCCGGATGGGAAGTGGATCGCCTTCAACATGCTGGTCCCCAAGGTGGAGCGCTGGAACATCCCGATGCCGGCGGCGCCGAATGGCGCCAAGTGGACGGAGCCGCCGCGCGTCGTCACGCAGCTCGACTACCGGCAGGACGGCGTGGGATTCACCCCGTCGGGCCACACGCACATCTTCGTGGTGAGCGCCGATGGGGGGTCCCCGCGGCAGGTGACGAGCGGTGACTGGAACCACACCGCTCCCCAGTGGATGCCCGACGGCAAGAGCATCGTCTTCACCGCCGATCGCGTCCCCGAGGCGGAGTATCGCTGGCGCCAGGGCGACATCTACAAGGTGGACGTCGCGAGCGGTGCCATCGCGCAGCTCACGCGCCGCAGCGGGCCGGACAATTCCCCCACGCCGTCCCCGGACGGCCGCTTCATCGCGTACACCGGGTATGACTCGGTCCGCCAGACGTGGAAGGACGCCGAGCTGTACGTGATGGGTGCCGACGGCTCCAACCCGCGCCAGATCTCCGGCAACTTCGATCGTTCGCCGCAAGGGCTGATCTGGGCCGCGGATGGATCGGGGATCTACTTCAGCGCGGAAAGCGAGGGATACCGCAACCTGTACTTTGCCCCGGTGAACGGGAGCGGCGTCAAGCCGGTCACGACGGGCAAGCACATGCTGTCGACCGAGGAGATCTCGCGAGTGGGCGGTATGGCCGTGGGGACACTGGCCGATGCCACGCGACCGGGGGATATCGTGACGTTCCCCATCGCCGCCCCGCGCTTCACGCAGCTCACCTCGGTGAACGAGGACATCCTCGCGGGGAAGAAGCTCGGCGAGACGGAGGAGATCTGGTACACGTCGGTGGGTGGGCTGAAGATCCAGGGCTGGATCGTCAAGCCGCCCGACTTTGACCGGACCAAGAAGTACCCGCTCATGCTGGAGATCCATGGCGGGCCGCACTCGATGTACAACGGCGCCTTCAACTTTGCGCGCCAGAACCACGCGGCCGAGGGGTATGTGCTGCTGTACACCAACCCGCGCGGCTCGACCGGGTACGGCACCAAGTTCGGCAACGAGATCAACAACGCGTACCCGGACAAGGACTTCGACGACCTCATGGCGGGTGTCGACACCGTGGTGAATCGCGGCTACATCGACACCAAGCGGATGTACGTCTTCGGCTGTTCCGGGGGCGGCGTGCTCACGGCGTGGATCGTGGGCCACACGGACCGGTTTGCGGCGGCGAGCTCCAACTGTCCGGTGATCAACTGGCTGTCCTTTGTTGGCACGACGGACGGACCGGGGTGGTACCGCAACTTCGCCAAGCCGTTCTGGGAGGACCCGAGCGAGCACCTCCGCCGTTCGCCGATCATGTATGTCGGCAACGTCAAGACGCCGACCATGTTGATGACCGGGGTCCAGGACCTGCGCACGCCGATGCCGCAGACCGAGGAGTTCTATGAGGCCCTGAAGTTTCGCAAGGTTCCCACCGCGATGATCCGGTTCAACGAGGAGTGGCACGGCACGTCGAGCAAGCCGTCGAACTACCTGCGGACCCAGCTCTACCTGCGGTCGTGGTTCGAGCGCTGGACCCACGGCGCGGCCGCCACGACGCAGTGAGTTTCCGCGCGCTGGACGCCGGGGAGATCCTCCGCACGCTGGAGCGGTTGCGCCAGCGGATCGAGGAACGCTTCCCCGGGTCCGGCCTCGGCCGGGTAGCGACAGACCTGTGCGGCGTCGGGCGCGACTGTGCGTCCGGCGCCGCAGCGTTAGGCAGGCCGCACTGGCCCCTGCGCATCGGCACCGCGGCGATCGGGTTGCTGGCCCTCGTCGCCATTGTCTGGGGCCTCGTGCGCGCCGCGCGGCTGGTGGACACCGGCCAGGGGATCGGGATCGACGACTTCCTGTCCGGTGTGGAATCTGTCATCAACGAGTTTGTCTTCCTGGGGATCGGCACCTGGTTCCTGGCGTCGATCGAAGGACGCTTCAAGCGGCGTGAGGCCCTCCGCCAGCTCCATGTCCTCCGCTCCATCGCGCACGTCGTGGACATGCACCAGCTCACCAAGGACCCCGACCGGCTGCTCGCGCCGACGCCCGACACGGCCTCCTCCCCGGAACGGCGCATGTCCCGCGCCGACCTCGGCCGCTACCTGGACTATTGCTCCGAGCTCCTCTCGGTCACGGGCAAGCTCGCGGCGCTGTATGTCCAGCACCTGCAGGATCCCGCCGTGTACCAGTCGGTGAACGAGATCGAGGACCTCACCAGCGGGCTCTCACGCAAGATCTGGCAGAAGATCACGTTGCTGGAGCGCGTCGCCAACTGACGGGCGGAGCTGCGGACACCTAGGGGTGGAACGGCCGGACCTCGACGGTTTGCACGTCGAGGGAGTCCCGCACGGACACCACGAGGTCACGCCCCCGCACCGCCTCCAGCCGGACGTGCGCGGGGAGCCGGACGCGTCCCTGCGGGCGGTAGTCGGCCCCGAGGACGTACCACTCCGACGCTTCCGCAATCCCGCGCACCGGCGCCTCGAAGCGCCCGAGCCACAACCGGCCGGCGTCATCCCACAGGGCGCGGCTGATCGCCGGTCGCACCGCGGGGAGCAGCTCCGGCGCGACGATGGCGTTCAGGGCTTCATCCACCCGCGCGGCGGGAGCGCCGGGCGGCATGTTGGCACGCAGCGCGGCGCGCCCCTGGTCGACCTCGGCGCTCGACAGCGCCTCGTCGGCCCCCTGCCACCGCACGATGTCGGTGACCTTCAGCTGCGCATCGGCGACGTGGACCTCGAACTGTTCGCCGGAGCCAAAGGCGATGCGGCCCGGCCCCGTGGCCACAAAAGGAAGGTTCGAGAAGAGTTGCCGGGCGTCACCACGCTCGCGTTCGCCGGAATACACGCCCCGGAACACCGGGCTGCGCCCGACGACCCGCGCCGCCGTGTCGGTGAGCACGAGCTGCGCCATGTTCTGCCAGCGGCGAATGCGGACGCCCTGCGGGAGCGGCCCCTGCGCTTCCGCCCGCAACCAATAGGTGAGCACGGTCGGCCCCGGCGCGAGCCACGCTTCGCGCGGGGTGTCGTACGCGCCCGGCTCCGGTGGCGTGGCCAGGACCCGCTCGAACCCCTGCGCGATGCCGAACAACGAGAAGCGCCGCTGCGACAGGTCCCACGTACCGATGGAATCCCCAGACACCGACACGGTCATGAGGCCGCGAAACTCGCCCGGGCCATTCCCCTGGCGGCCAAAGGTCCGCAGCAGCTTGCCGGTGCTGTCATACAGGTACAGCCCCAGGCGGCGCAGGTCAGCGACCAGGTACCGTCCGCCACGCAGCGGGTGTACCGCGCTCACCAGGGTGAAGCCGGCGGAATCGGGCTCGGCCAGGACCAGCCGCGGCACCGAGTCGACACGCCAGGCGGGAAGCGCGCGCGGCGTCGTGGTGATGGTGGCGATGCGCACCCCGGCGGAGTCGATGGTCGCGACCGGAGGCAGGTCCGGCGTGTTGCGACACGCCAGCGTAAGGACGAGCAGGGAGAAGACGCGGGACACGGGCGTGGGTCGGGGACCGCGCCAACCTACACCGGCGCAGGTTCGGTGGTCACCCCGGGGTTCCCCGCAGGGGATCCCAGGCCCGACCCCACGCGCCTATCCGCCCAGTCCCTTCATGGCGCCGCTCAGGAAGTCGAGGCGCCACATCTCGAGTTGCTCCACCGGGATCGATAACTCCGCGGACAGCGCATCCACCGAGGTCCCGCGCAACATGCGCAGGACCGCATCGCTCTTGACCGAGGCGGGATACGCCGGGATGGCGGTGGT
>JAEUJL010000878.1 GCA_016794835.1 Gemmatimonadota bacterium
ACGGCCTCCAGCGCGAGGGTGATCGCGGCCACGTTGCGCGCGATCCCGCTGGCCCGGTCATCCATGAAGTTCCCGGGATGACTAACGAGTGCGTGCAGGCCAAGGGCTTCGCACCGCCGCAGTTCGCTCGTGAAGCTCACCAGGGAGCGGACCCACAGCACGGGATCCGGGGAGGCCAGGTTGATCAGGTAGGAGTCATGCGCGTTGGTGAACGCGATGGGCGAGTCGGCGACCGCGCGCCGGAACGCCGCACGCTCCTCCTCCTCGATCGCCGGCTCCTTCCACTGGTTGGAGGTCTTGGTGAAGATCTGGATCGCCGTGGCGCCGATTGCCCGCGCGCGCTCCACGGCGGTGGACACCCCGCCCGCGATGGAGACGTGGGCACCGAGGGGGGCGAGGGAGCGTGGGGACACGAGTGAGCGACGTCGCGGGTGATGACGGCGAAGTCTACCTCGCCTGGCAACCGGTCCGGCAGCCGGGCTCCCTCCAGAAGTGCGCGCGCGAGGGTGCGGCGTTTACTGCCGCCGCAGCCACCCCAGGGGATCGGTCGCGCGTCCCTTCGGTCGGATCTCGAAGTGCAGGTGCGGCGGCATGTCCGGGTCCGCGGCACCGACGGCGCCAATCACCTGGCCCTTGGTCACCTGCTGGTCGACCCGCACATCGGCGCGGCTCAACGAGCCATAGACGGAGTAGTCGCCTCCCCCGTGCTGGACGATCACCGTGAGGCCATACGTCCCGATGGGTTGGACGTAGGTCACCGTGCCGGCGGCCACGGAACGCACCGCGGTGCCTGACGGGGCGCCGATCCCCACGCCGTTCCAGCGGACCGCCGTGTTGTTCGGGTTGATCACCCGCCCGAACGAGTAGAGGATGTCGCCATCCACCGGCCAGTCCAGCCGACCGAGGTCGGTGGTCTTGAGGGTGCTCGCGGAGGGCGCCGGGGCGTTGGGGCGCGCCTCATTGCGGCGGCGCGCGTCCTCCATGCTCGCCAGCAGCTGGCCCAGGCGCTGCTCGTCGCGCTGGATGCGCGCCAGCCGCTCGCGCACCTGCTGCTCCGTCTGCTGCACCTCCTGCAGCGATCGCTGGCGCTGTCCCTGCATCGAGCGGAGGCGCGATTCCTCCTGCGCCTTCTCGAGCCGATTGCGCTCGATCTCGGTCTGGAGGCGCACGAGGAGGGTCCGCTGCGCGTCGATTTCCTCGTAGAGGCGCTCGACATTCTTCACCGCCGCCTTGTCGTTCAGCGTGAGCTCATGCAGGTACTTGTACCGGCCGACCAGCTCGCCGAACGAGCGCGCCGAAAGCAGGGCCTCGGTGGTGTACATCGGGCCGCGCTTGTAGACGTCCATCAGCCGCTGCTTGAGCGATCCGCGCTTGCGACTCACTTCCTGCTGGGCGCGCTGGAGCGTCTCCTCCGAGGCCTGCACGTCGCGGTTGATCTCGACGAGCTGGACGTCGAGCTGGCGCACGAGGCGCGCCGTCGCGTCGGCCTGGCGGCGCAGGTTGCTCGCCTCCTCGGTGAGGTCGTGGGCCTTCCCCTGGAGTTCGCCCAGTCGCTTCTGCAGGTCCGCGCGTTCCTTGCGGATCGCCTCCAGCTCGTTCTGCTGCTGGCGCAGGCGCTGCTCGGCGGACTGGGCGCGGGTCGCCGTCGGGAGCAGGGCAGCCACCAGCGCCACGGCGGCGAGACGGCAAACGCCGCGCAACATCGGCGTCATGACACCTGCCGGATCTGTCGCCCCACGGAGAGGGCACTCCCGGCCACGCCGATGACCGCGCCGCCCAGCAGCCCCAGCATCGCGAGGCTCGGGGCGAAGAACTCCGTCTGGATGAAGTACTTGCTGATGACGAGGCTGGCGATCCAGGTGAGGAGGAGCGCCAGGCCCCCGCCGAGCACCCCCTTGATGAATCCCTCGATGAGGAACGGGCGACGGATGAAGCCGTCGGTCGCACCGACCAGCCGCATGATCGAGATCTCGCGGGCCCGCGCCATCACGGCCATGCGGATCGTGGCACTGATGATGATCACGGCGACAGCGGCAAAGGCGAGCCCGAGGATGATCCCCGCCGCGGTTGCGATGTTCCGGATCGTGTAGAGCTTCTGGATCCACTCGGCGCCGAAGCGCACGTCGTTCACGAAGTTGAAGCCGCGGATCCGCTGCGCCACCTCGGCCACCTTCACCGGGTCGCGCGAGCCCTCGCGCAGCCGGATGTCCAGCGAGCCCGGGAGGAAGCCGGCCTCGAAGACGTCGCGGAACTCCTTGAGCTCCTCGCGGGCGCGCTCCAGCGCTTGCTCCGGGCTGACGTACTCCACCCGGGCGACCTCCGGATACGACCCGATGACCTGCATGGCGTCGGCCACGGCTTCCGCGCTGACCCCTTCCTCGAGGAACCCGCGGATCTCGACGCGCGACTCCACCTGCTGGAGCGCGCTCCGCAGGTTGATCGCGACGAGCGAGAAGAGGCCAAAGGCAAACAGGGAAAAGGCGATGGTCGTGATGGAGAGGACGGAGAGCATCGGGGCCCGGCGGAACCCGATCATCGCTTCACGCAGGGCGAGGCTCATGGCGTGAGCTCCGGGGCGCGGCCCTTGTCGTCGTTCGAGTCATAGACCACCTGCCCGCGGTTGATCTCCAGCACGCGGAGGTTCTCGCGCTTCACGAGCTCCAGGTTGTGCGTCGCCATCACCACGGCCGTCCCGGCCGCATTGATCTCGCGCAGCAGCTGGAAGACCCCGCGGGTGGCGCGGTCGTCGAGGTTCCCGGTGGGCTCGTCGGCCACCAGCACGAAGGGGTCGTTCACGAGGGCGCGGGCGATCGCGACGCGCTGCTGTTCGCCGCCGCTGAGCTCACGCGGCACGTTCGTCGCCTTGGAGGCCAGCCCCACCTGCGTGAGCAGCCGGGCGACCTTGGGCCGGATCTTCTCGCGCGGCGTCCCGATCACCTCCAGCGCGAAGGCCACATTGGCCTCGACGCTCCGATCCTCGAGGAGACGGAAGTCCTGGAACACCACGCCGAGCTTGCGGCGCAACAGCGAGATCGCCTTGCGCTTGACCCCGGTGGAGTGCGTGCCGCTGACCATGACATCTCCCTTGGTCGGCAGCTCGTCCATGTAGATGAGCTTGAGGATCGAGCTCTTCCCGGCGCCGCTGGGCCCCGTGAGGAAGACAAACTCGCCGCGATTCACGGCAAAGGAGACGTCGTTGAGGGCGACGCCCGTGCGCGGGTATTCCTTGTGAACGTGCGAGAAACGAATCACACGACGGTCCGGTCGTTGCGAGGGTTCAGGCGAGCGGGGTCGCTCCCACCCTCGGACACTTTGACCGACGAAAAGGTAACGCGGCGGAGGCCGGGATCAGGCCTTTTCCCGGGGCGGGACCCGCTTCTCCAGGCGGATGATCTCGGAGACACTCACGCCGCTGACGTCGCGGATGACGACCCCGCCCCGGGGGACGGTGTCGTCATAGCGCACCTCGACGAGCTCCTTCCGCCGCGGGCCCACGAGGTAGACGAGCTCCCCGTGGTCCATCAGGCGTGCGACGGCCTCTTCCGTGCGCAGGGTGACCAGGGGGCCGCGATCCGGGTCGCCACGTCGGGTGGCGACGAATCCCACCACATGGAGTGGTGGGGTGGAGCGCAGGAGGCTCATGACGCCTGGGGGAGGGCCACCCGCCCGTCGTCGCGCCGCACCACCAACCGTCGGGACGAGAGCTGGCTCACGACCTCCTCCCATGGGATGGAGGGCTCACCGAGTTCAGCCTCGATCTCCTGGACCTGCACCGACCCCCGCTGCCGCACGACATGCCAGGCGCGACGCGCCCCGTCGTCCAGCGTGCCGACCAGGTGGACGTTCCCCGCGGGGTCCTGGACGAGCGCGGCGAGGTCGTACCGCTCGAGAACCGCCTCGATTGCCTCGAGGTACGGCTCGTGGAGCCCCCGGATCAGGAAGTACGTGCGTGGCCGGCCATCCGCTCGCTGCTGGGCATCGAGGAGCTTGCCGACGATTTCATCGGCGCACGAGAAGTCCAGCAGGGTGACATGGGAGAAGTCGATCACCGTGACGTTCGGTTCGGGGAGGCCCACCAGCGCCTCCTCGATGGCGCGACGCACCGTCGCCCCCGTCGGTCGGGTGACCAGGTTGGAATACAGCTCGCAGACCGTGCGGCGAAGCACGGAGCTGACGTCGATGGCGATGTGGTAGGTCACCCCTTGGCCACCCGTTCCGGAATCGTGATTTGCACCTGGGATCCGGGGAAGGGGGCGAGCCCTTCCCGGAGCGCGATATCCTCGTCCCATGATGGGATGAGCGCAATCCGTGCTGTGCCGCTGCGGATGGCCAGCTTGCCATCCCATTTTCCCACGTAGCGTCGCACGCCGGCGAGTCCCTGGCCGCGGCCCGGGTCCCGAAAGCGGCTCACGCCACGCAACATCGCATCCTCGAGCGCCATCCCGTCGTCCCAGCGGTCGCTGAGCTTGCGCCCCTGCGCCGACTCCAGCGAGCGCCGGAAGCCGATCCCGCCATCACAGACGGCAATCACGACGACCCGTCGCCCCAGCCGCTGGCGGTACCGGTACGTCTGCACCGCGACCCACCCCGTGGTCTGGGCGTGCTCGACGATATTCTGACAAACTTCAGAAAGCGTCATGGCAAACCGCATCGTCGCCATCGGGTCCAGGTGCAACTCGTTGACGAGGATCGCCTGCGCCTTCGATTGGATCTTTTCCACCACTTCATGCACGTCGTCGCTCTTGGCGACCGGCGTGATCTCCAGCAGGACCTGCGACTCGCCAGCGTGGCCGCGCGGGCGCGGCACGTGGCCGTGCATCTCGAACACCCGCTCGGCGTGCTCGTAGAAGCCCGCCCGCTGCCAGTAGCTCGCCGTTTCCTCGGTCTCCGGGCCGGCGAACGACGCACGCTCGGCGCGCGACTGCGCGATGGTCAGCAACGCCGTCAGGCCATAGGGCGACGCCCACCGCGTATGACGCGCATCCACGAGGACCTTCTGGTCCGCGGGGAGCGGCGCCAGCTGGTCGAACACCGTTTCAAGGGTGTGGTCGTCGAGGGATGGTGGAACGGTGATGACCGTTGTCACGTGGGGATCAACTCGCCGCGAAGATGGTGCGCGAGCCCGGAGGCTCCATGGAACTCGACGTTGCGCGCCGCGGCCGTGTGGGCGGTGTGTAACGCGATCGAAAACGTATCACCACAGAGCAGTCGCGAGAAGAGCGTCGCGCCAAACACGTCGCCGCACCCGGTCGGGTCGGCATCCATCCCCTTGACACGCGCCGCGTGTGCGTGCACAAGCGCGGTCTGCACCGGGCCCGACACAAAGGCGGCACGATCTCGCGTCACCAGGTCCGACAGGCGCGTGAAGTGTGGCGCATTCACGAACACCGCGCCGCGCGCACCGAGCGTGACGATCAATGACGTCACCCCCGCGTTCATCGCGCGCGCGGCCAGCGCCATCGGGTCGTCGGCCATCATGCGCATCTCCTCCTCGTTCACCTGGAGGATGTCCATGCAGCGCAACCACCCGTCCACGTTCGGGATCGGCTGCCAGGTGCGCAGGCCGTCCGGCTGCACGGCGAGGAAGAGCGAATGCAGGTCGCAGTAGATGGGGCCGCGGAAGTGCTGCCGGATCAGCTGCATCACCTCGAGGTCCAGCTCGAAGCCGCTCAGCAGGTTCACGTAGAGCGCATCGAGGTCAGCGAGGAGCGGCTTGAGGCCGAGCCAATGCCACGGCGGCACCCCGCCGGTCAGCACCTCGGACCGGCGCTCGTCATCCAGGTAGCGCAGTGTCACCCGGTTGTTCGGTTGCTCGACCTCGATCGGGCGCGCATCCGGCGCCACGCGCCGCAACGTGCGCAGGAACTCGCACGCGCGCGGCCACAGGTCGCGCCCGACCTTGGCCAGCGGGACCACCTGCCAGTCGTTAGTCAGCGCGGCGTCGAAGCCGGAGAGCGCATACGTCACGCCGCCCCATTCCTCCACGGGACGACGCCCGGGGTCTCGTCCGTGGATGATGTCCCACACGAACGACCCGATCACCCCGGCCCGCTTCACACCGCGCCGAGGGCCTGCTGCCGGAAGGTCGCCACCGCGCCCACCACGCCCGCCGTCCCCGGGAGAGACCCCGGGACGATGCGGCAGGCCTCCACGGCCGCGCGAAATGCCCGGCGCCGCACCTCGCGCCGCATCGGCTCGAAGAGCGAGTCGCCCGCCTGCGTCACCCCGCCGGCAATCACGACGACGTCCGGGTTGAACACGTTCAGGAGGTTCGCGATCCCCGTCCCGAGGAACCGGGCGGTCTCGCGCACCACGTCGAGCGCGGTGTCATCCCCCGCCTGGGCCGCCGCATACACCGTGGCCGCGGTGAGGTTGGACAGGTCGCCATCGACCATCGCGTACAGCCGCGACGACGTGTCATCGCCCATCGCCTCGCGCGCACGCTCGGCGATCGACGGTCCGGACGCATACGCCTCCAGGCACCCATAGTTGCCACACTTGCATCGCCGTCCCGTCACGTCGATCGTCGTGTGCCCGATCTCCCCCGCGACGTCGGAGACGCCGTGGTACAGCCGACCGTCGAGGATCAGCCCCCCGCCGATCCCCGTCCCGATCGTCATCCCCACGACGTTGCGCCCCCCGCGCGCCGCCCCCAGCCACCATTCGCCCAGCGTGGCGCAATTGGCGTCGTTGTCCAGCGTGGCGGGCAATCCCACCTTCTCGGCGATCACCGAACGCAGCGGGAAGTTTGTCCAGCCGAGGTTGGGCGTCGTGAGCACCACCCCGGCTTCCCGGTCCAGCGGCCCGGGCGCACCCACGCCGACCCCGAGGCAGGCGGACCGCTTGGCCCCGGTGGCCGCGATCGTCTCGGCGATCACCGTGTCGATCATTCGCACCATGCGATCCACCACCGCGTCGGCGCCCTGGCCGGACCGCGTGGGCTCGGAGCGCATGGCGTACTCCCGCGAGCCGTCCTCGCTGAGTGCGCCGACCACGATGTTGGTGCCACCGAGGTCGACACCGACGATGAACTTCCCGGCTTTGCGGTTTGGCATCCGAATCGAGGGGCAGGGGCGCGCTCCTGGCGCGCGCGACCCAATCTAGCCGATCAGGCCGAGAGAGCGAGCGACGACCACGGCGCCCAAGACGAGGATCAGGATCGCGAATCCCTGCTTGATCCGGCGCTGCGGCACGAATCGGACGAGTCGCGTTCCCGCCAGCGCACCCACCGCGGCCACGCCCGTGAATCCCGTCACGAGCGGCCAGTCGATCGGCACGCTTCCCATGTAGCCGACGAAGCCCGACAGGGCGTTCATGGTGATGATCAGCAGGGACGAACCCACCGCGACCTTCACCGGGACCCGGGCCAGCAGCACGAGCGCCGGGACGATCACGAAGCCGCCGCCCGCGCCGATCAGCGAGGTCAGCACGCCCACCCCCAGTGCCTGGGCGGCCAGCAGCGAACCGAACGCCGGGACGACATCCCCGTGCGGGGCATCGCGCGTCGGAGTCCGGGCGGCGTCCCTGAGCATCAGGACCGCCGCCGTCAACGCGAAGGCCATGAACAGTCCTAATTGCAGGCGCTCTGGCACGAGGTGCGCCAGGCGTGCGGTGACAAAGGCTCCCAGCATGGCGAAGGCGCCGAATGGCAGGGCGATCCGGAGACTCACGGTCCCCTGTCGCCAATGCCCCAGGAAGCCGACAAAGGCCGACATCCCCACCACCGCCAGGCTCATCGCGACGGCCGGCTTGGTCGGGACCTGGAAGACGTACAGGAAGATCGGCAGCGCCAGGATGGAGCCGCCGCCGCCCAGCAGCCCCAGCACGATCCCCACCGCGAGCGGGAGGAACAACCCGATGAACCCGTGGGCCATGAGGGCGGTCACGCGGTCACCTGGCGGAGCGCGTCCATCACCTGGGGTACCAAGACGTCCGTCATGCAGCGGAAGTGTCCCAGCGGGCAGTGGGGTGGGCCGTGGCGGTGGCACGGACGGCAATCGAGCCCGGGATGTTCCACCAGCACGCGACGCGACGCGAGCGGGCCGAAACCGAACGTCGGCGACGTCGGCCCGAAGATCGCCACGGTCGGCGTGTCCATCGCGGAGGCGAGGTGGAGCGGCAGGGAGTCATTCGTGACAACCGCGCGACAGCGGCCGATCAGGGCGGCCGCGCCCAGCAGGGGCAGGCGGCCCGTCGCATCGATGGCGCGGGGGGCGGCCGCCAGCACCTCGGCCGCGATCCCCGCGTCGTCGCGTGAGCCGATCACCACCGGACGCAGCTCCCGGAGGGCGTGCGCCAGCTGCGCATAGTGCGGCCACCGCTTGGTGCCCCAGACGCTTCCCGGTGCGAGGGCGACGAGGGGTTCGTCCTGCGCGCCATGGGCCCGCAGCAGGGCCATGGCGGCGTCGACGTGCTCGGCGCCGGGGGCCAGGTGGGGGCGCAGCACATCCGCGGGGGCGTCCCTGTCACCGGCGAGGCGCCAGAGACGCTCGGCGTGGTGCATCCCCGTCGGGGTGTCCACGGCCGTGGTGTACCAGATGCGCCCACTCGATGTCGCGAGCCCCACGCGATGGTGGTACCCCGCCGCGCGGGCCAGGGCCCCCGTGCGATGCGAGCCCTGCGCGAGATACGCCACGGCGTCGGGCGCGTCGGTGGCGAGGGCCTGCGCCAGTCGGACAAACCCGCCAATGCCGGCGTCCGCGCCGCGCTTGTCGTACACCACGAGGCGCGCCACGTCGGGATGACCCTCGAGGAGCCCGGCCGCGGCGGGGGTGGTCACCACCGTGACCGGCCCGCGTGGTGCCAGGCGCCGCAGCAGCGGAGTCGTGAGCACCACGTCGCCAAGGAACGACGTCTGGATGACCAGGGACGGGGTGGCGTGCATGTGCGGGGAATCTCCCGCGGCCGACGCCGGCACGCCAGCTAGTCGACCTGCAGCACGGCCAGGAACGCCTCCTGCGGGATCTCGACGCTCCCCACGCTCTTCATGCGCTTCTTGCCCTCCTTCTGCTTCTCGAGGAGCTTGCGCTTGCGCGAGATGTCGCCGCCATAGCACTTCGCCAGCACGTCCTTGCGCAGGGCCTTCACGGTGGTCCGGGCGATGATCTTGGTGCCGATCGCCGCCTGGATGATCACCTCGAAGAGCTGGCGCGGGATCAGCTCCTTCAGCTTGTCGGCGATCTTGCGCCCCCAGTCGTACGCCTTGTCCGTGTGGATGATCACCGAGAACGCGTCGAGCACATCGCCGTTGATCAGCATGTCGAGCTTGACCAGCTTGCCCGGCCGGTAGTCCGCCATCTCGTAGTCGAGCGAGGCGTACCCGCGGGAGATCGTCTTCAGTCGGTCATAGAAATCAAGGATGATCTCAGCGAGCGGGAACTCCCAGTCGAACTCGACGCGCGTGGTGTCGATGTACCGCATGCCGTTGTACACGCCGCGCCGCTCGGTGCCCAGGGTCATGATGGGCCCGATGTACTCGGTGGGCGAGACGATGCGCGCCTTCACGTACGGCTCCTCGATCCGCTCGATCTCCGCGGGGGCAGGGAGCTTGGCGGGGTTCTCGATCAGCGCCATCTCGCCGTCCGTGCGATACACGTGGTACTCCACGTTGGGCACGGTGGTGACGAGGTCGAGGTTGAACTCGCGCTCGAGCCGTTCCTGCACGATCTCCATGTGCAGGAGGCCGAGGAACCCGCACCGAAAGCCGAAGCCGAGGGCGGTGGAGGTCTCGGGCTCGTAGTTGAGGGAGGCGTCGTTGAGCTTGAGCTTGGAGAGCGCGTCGCGGAGGGCCTCGTACTGCGTGGTTTCCGTCGGGTAGATCCCGGCGAACACCATCGAGTGCACGTCCTTGTAGCCGGGGAGGGGCTCCGGGGCCTTGTTGAGCGCGTCGAAGATCGTGTCGCCCGCTCGCGTCTCCTGCACTGTGCGGACGTTGGCGAGCACGTACCCGACTTCGCCGGCCGTGAGCACCTCGGCCTTGACCTGGCGCAGCTGCAGGTAGCCGACCTCGCTCACCTCATACTGGGCATCGTTTGCCCCAAAGGTGATCTTCATCCCGGGACGGATCGCCCCGTCGACGACACGGATCGACGGGATGGCGCCACGATACCGATCGTAGTACGAGTCGAAGATCAGGGCACGCAGCGGGGCATCGGGCTGGCCCTTCGGCGGCGGCACGCGCTTGACGATGGCTTCCAGGAGCGCGGGAATGCCGAGGCCCTCCTTGGCGCTCACCAGGAGGATGTCGTCCGGGTCCACGCCGATCAGGTCGTGCACTTCCTGCTTGCGGCGTTCCGGTTCGGCGCCGGGCAGGTCGATCTTGTTGAGGACCGGGATGATCTCCAGGCCGGCGTCCAACGCGAGGAACAGGTTGGAGAGGGTCTGGGCCTGGATCCCTTGCGACGCGTCGACCACGAGGATGGCGCCCTCGCAGGCCGCGAGTGAGCGCGAGACCTCATAGGTGAAGTCGACGTGCCCCGGTGTGTCGATGAGGTTCAATTCGTACGACTCGCCACTCGGGGATCGGTACCCCATCCGAACCGCATTCAGCTTGATGGTGATGCCGCGTTCCCGCTCGAGGTCGAGCGTGTCCAGCACCTGGGCCTTCATCTCGCGCTTCTCCAGCGTCGCCGTCGCCTCGATGAGGCGGTCGGCAAGGGTCGACTTGCCGTGGTCGATGTGGGCGACGATGCAGAAGTTGCGAATCTGGTCGAGCTTCACGAGTAGCCTGTGGTGCGGGGACTTGGGACAGCCCACCAATCTAGCAGAAGGGGTCCCGCGCGTTCAGCGCAGGACCCCTTTCTCGCCCAGTCCGAGGTTCTTACTGCTGCGGCTTCCGCTCGCTCCCGGAGGAGCCTGAGGTCCCCGAGCTGCTCGAGCCGGCGGGGGGCGAACTGGTCCCGGAGGTCCCGCTCGACCCCGAGGTGCCGGTCGAGATAGGGGGCGGGTTGCTCGACCCGGTGTAGACCTGGCCACCCATTGGGCGTCCCTCGCCACCAAACGACGCGGGCGGGCTGTACATGCTGCCGGACGGCGCCGTGTTCCACACGCCGTTGTCACCCGAGCGGATCATCGGGACAAAACCGGAATTTCGGCCCGGTTCGCGATCGAACATCGGCGAGCCCATGCGCGGCGGCGGCCCGAAGTCATTCCGACCGGTGGGCCGACCCGGCATGTCATCGCCGCGAGCCATAGCGGTGCGGCGACCACCGAGCGACGGCAGGCGATCCACCGGGTCACGAGGCGGGGCGTCGAACGATCGCGGCGGCCTCACCCAGTCGATGGTGCCCTGCGGCGCGGACTCGATCGTGGGGCGGCTCGGCATCGGGATCGGGCCGCTGTTGGAGGCGCCCGGCCCAGTGATCGGCGTCGCCCCGTTGTCCGTGCGGTTGGCTCCGCGGATCGCGCGAAGCGCCCGGGACGGGATCGAGAACGAGAGGTCGTCCCGGTCGTTCCACGTGCCGGGGACCGGATTCGGGCGGTCCATCATGATGTGCGGCCCGTTGGCATTCTGGCCGCCTTCGTTGGTCCCGCGGTCCACATTCGGTCGCGAGATCGAGTCCGGGGCCCACGGATTGACGGGAGGGCCGTCGAGCGGCGGCGCCACCGGCGGGACACCCGGGGTACCCGTCGTGGCCACCTGCGTCTGCGTAATCCCGCAGCCGTACCCGGTCGCGCCGTAGAAGAAATACGGCACTCCGAAACCCCAGGCCCCCAGCGCAGGCATGAGGCAGTTGAAGAACGGCATGCACCCTTGCCACCCGCCGAGGCTGGAGGTCGCGTCGTACTCGTCGAACATCAGGCCGCGATTCCACCACCCGGCCCGGGGATTGCGCCACATCATGTTGCCGGCGTTCCCAAACCCGCAATAGCTGCTCGCGGTCACGAACGCCGGCTGGTCGACCGAGTAATACTCGAGGTCATAGTCGAACTCGGCGACGTCGGCATAGGCGACCACGCGCGCAAAGCGCTGGATCACGCGATACGGGTCGCCAAAGTAGCGCGACGCCGGGGTCATGCGCGGCACCCCGG
>JAEUJL010000884.1 GCA_016794835.1 Gemmatimonadota bacterium
TCCCGAAGTTGAGGCAGATCGACTTGGCGTGCCCGATGTGCAGGAAGCCGTTGGGCTCGGGGGGGAATCGCGTCTTCACCGGCCGGCCGTACTTCTGGCTGGTGACGTCGGCTGCGACCATCTCGCGCACGAAGTCGCGCGGGCGCGTCGGGGTATCCGGGGACGGGGGGGTGGATGGGGCAGTCACGCGTGCAGAAGTCCGGGTGTGCGGGTTCCCCCCAAGTTATCGAGGCCCGGGTGAGGGCAAGAAGGCAGTCACCCGCACTCCCTTCGGCGGGACGGGTCCCGGGGGAGCCGACTTCCCCCGGCCGAAACCGACGGTCACGGGGGGAGTACCGGGTCGTCTTCCAAGGCAACCGGCCACGGAGTGCCGGCCTCCGTTGACGTCGCGGCTCCGCCTCCTCGATACTACGCCATGGCATCCCCCGAGCACCTTCCCGCGACACGCTGGGGAGCCGGCCACCGCATCCTCCTCGCCGCCCTGGCCTTTGGGCTGACGACCGGGTTCCTGCATGCGGTGGTCCTCATGGTCGAACGCGTGGCGTTCGGGCACTTCACCTGGTTCTCGCGAGAGTTCCCGTGGATGGCGCCCCTCGCGTATGCGTTGGTGTTCCTCCTCGGGGGGATCCCGCTCCTGCTTGCGGCGCTCTTCCGGCCGGCGGTGGCCACGCCGCGGGTCGTCGCCTGGTGGTTTGGCGTCGCGATGACCTTCGGGCTCCTGCTCCCCTTTTCGCAGCTCGGGCGGCTCGCCTCGCTTGCACTGGCCGCCGGCGTCGCGACGCAGCTCGCCCGCAGTGCGTCGCGTCGCGCCACCACGTGGGACCGGGACATCCGACGCGTCGCGAGCGTGGGGCTTGCGGCAGTGGTGGTGATCGGGACCCTCCAGCCGGTGGTTCGTTCCTGGCGTGAGCGACGGGACACGGCCGCCCTTGGCGACGCGCCGGGAGCCGGGGCGCCGAATGTCCTCCTCGTCATCCTCGACACCGTCCGCGCCGCATCGTTGTCGCTGTATGGCTTCCCGTGGCCGACCACGCCGACCCTGGAGCGTCTTGCGCAGACCGGCACGACCTTCGACTGGGCGATCGCGCCAGCGCCGTGGACCCTGCCGACCCACGCCTCGATCTTCTCCGGGGTGTATCCCGGTGAGTTGACCGCGGACTGGACCGTGCCGATGGACGATCGCACCCCTGTCCTCGCCGAGGCGTTCCGTGATCGCGGATACCACACGGCCGCAGTGGTGGCGAACCTCGACTACACGGCATGGGACTCCGGGCTCGACCGCGGCTTTGCGCACTTTGTCGACTATCCGGTCGCCTGGCGCCAGCTCCTCTTCAGCTCGTCCTACGCGCAGACGGCGACCGGCCGACGCCTCCTCGGCGCACGCTCGATGGCGGAGGTGAGGCAGGCGCTCTCCGATATCGATCTCTCGATCGACCCCAAGCATGTCGGCGCGCCGCGCCGCGCCGATGCCGTTACGCAGGATTTCCTGGACTGGCACGCCGAGCACCGGGATCGACCATTTTTCGCCTTCCTCAACTACTTCGACGCACATCAGGGATACTTTGCGCCCGAGGGCTACCCGGAGGTGGGCGACCCCTCCCGCAAGGCGATCCGCTACACCACCGCGATCAACTGGATCGACCGCAACCTGGACACGCTCTTCACCGAGCTCCAGGCGCGCGGGGTCCTGGACAACACCATCGTCATCGTGACGTCGGATCATGGGGAGCTGTTCGACGAGCACGGACTGCGCGGCCACGCGAACAGCCTGTATCGCAACCTCCTCCGGGTGCCTCTCCTGGTCCGCTACCCGGCGGCCGTGCCGGCCGCGCGCCGGATCGCGCGGCAGGTGTCGTTGCGCGACCTGGCGGCCACGATCGTTGACCTGGGCGCCCTGCCCGCGGGCTCCTTTCCTGGTCGTTCCCTGCGCGGTGCGTGGCACGCCACCGGCGACAGCTTGAGTGACGTGGTCGCCGAGCTGCGCCAGGCGCCTAACGTCAGTGCGACGCAACCCAACGCGGCGGGGGGGCTCGCCGCCTGGTTCGATGACTCGACCCACTACATCCGCTACCTGCCTAACCGGCGCGAGGAGGCGTTCGACTACCGCCGTGACACCACGGAGTCGCGCGACCTGGTGGGGGACCTGACGCGACTCGGACCGGTGCGCGCCGCCCTCGAGGCACATCTCGCCGGCCGGTCGCGACCGGCTCCGCAACGTCCCGTGCCCTGAACGCCTCGCCCGCGCTAGAACCGCCAGCTGAGCGACAGGTAGCCCTGGCGTGACCGCCCAAGGTCACCCCGCTCCTCGTAGACGGACGCCATCACGAAGAGGGACCGCCACAGGACGGCATCCGCGCTCAGGTCGCGCCAGGTAAGCGTGCGGAGGCCGTCGGTGACCACCTGCGCATCGACGCGGGTCCCGCCGCCCACCTCGATCCGCATCACGTTCCACGGGTTCACCTCGACCGACGCGGACTGCAGGCGACCGCTGGCGACCGTGCCGG
>JAEUJL010000024.1 GCA_016794835.1 Gemmatimonadota bacterium
GTTGTCCAGCACCTGCATCTCGGCGGAGTTCTCGTACAGTTCCTCGGTGCCTTCGGTCCCGCGGAAGAAGATCCCGGAGTTCCCCTTGGGCTGCAGCTTCCACTCGAGTTCGAGCTCGAAGTCGCCGAACTCGCGAGCGGCGTAGATGATGTCCCCGCCCGGCCCGGTGCGCGTGAGCGCGCCGTCGACCACCTGCCATCCTTCGAGGGACGTCTTCCGGTAGGTGCGCCACCCCGTTGCCGCACTGTCCACCAGGTTCTGCCAGTCGGCGGTGGCCGTCGCGGCGGCTGGTGTTGTGGCGGCCCCGGCTGTATCGCCTGAGCGAGAGGCGGATTCCGCGCAGGCCATCGGGACGAGCAGGAGGGCGAGGTATCGAGGGGACATGAGTCGCAGCGAGGGCTCGGTTGGGCGCGAGCCAACGTAGGCCCGGCCGGCGGTGTGGGGAAGGGCGAAAAGGGGCTAAGATATGAGGGCCCTCATTTCCTGCTTTCGATGCGTCCAACACCGTCCCTGGTCGCCCTCGTCGCGACCACCGCCCTCGCGGCGGCGTGCGCCACGAACCCCGTCACGGGCCGGCGCGAACTGTCCCTCATCGGCGAGCAGCAGGAGATCGCCATGGGGCTGGAGGCCGCCAAGTCCGCGTCGGCGGAAATGGGGGTCTACCCGGACTCGGTCCTCCAACGGTATGTCAGCGGCCTCGGGATGCCGCTGGCCCGCGCGTCGGAGCGCCCCAACCTGCCGTGGTCGTTCACGGTGATCGATGACCCGGTCGTCAACGCTTTCGCGCTCCCCGGCGGCCCGCTCTTCGTCACCCGCGGCATCCTCGCCCACATGAACTCCGAGGCCCAACTCGTCTCGGTGCTCGGCCACGAGATCGGGCATGTCACCGCCAGGCACTCGGTGAGCCAGATGTCGCGCGCCCAGCTGACCCAGGGGTTGTTCGTCGGTGCGATGATCCTCCGTCCCGAACTCCAGCAGTTCGGCAACCTCGGGAGCCAGGCGCTCGGGGTGATGTTCCTCAAGTTTGGTCGCGACGACGAGACCCAGTCGGACGAACTCGGGTTCAAGTACATGACGAACGCGGGGTATGACCCGGCGGAGATGGCGGAGATGTTCAAGACGCTCGACCGCACCGGTGGCGGAAGCCAACGGACCCCCGAGTGGCTGTCCACGCACCCGAACCCCGGGAACCGCGTGGCGCGGACCAACGAGCGCATTGCGGCGTGGACGCGTCCCGCCGGGCCGCTCAAGGTGAATCGGGACCCGTTCCTCCAGCGCCTCGATGGGATGGTGTTCGGCGATGACCCGCGGCAGGGCTTCTTCCAGCAGGCGACCTTCCTCCATCCGACCCTGAAGTTCCGCATCGACTTTCCCTCCGGATGGCGGACGCAGAATGGCGCACAGCAGGTGGCGGGGATGAGCGCCGCCCAGGATGCGCTCCTCGTCCTCTCCGGCGCCACGGGGACCCCCCAGCAGGCGCTGTCGCAGTTCCTCGGCCAGCAGGGGATCCAGTCTGGTGGGGCATCGAACACCACCATCAACGGGCTGCCCGCGGCCACGGCACAGTTCACCGTGCAGACCCAGCAGGCGGTCCTCGCCGGCTACGTGACGTTTGTGCAGCTCGATGGCACGACCTACCGCCTGTTGGCCTACACCGACCAGTCCAAGCTGGGGAGCTACGACCGCGTCTTCCGCTCGGCCATCGGGTCGTT
>JAEUJL010000031.1 GCA_016794835.1 Gemmatimonadota bacterium
TCGCAGGCACCGCAGTCGATGCACTCGTCGGGGTGGATGTACAGCATCTCGGGCCCCTCGTAGATGCAATCCACGGGGCACACATCGACGCACGACTTGTCCTTGGTCGACTTGCAGGCTTCGGTAATGACGTAGGGCATGGGGCAGGCTGGAGAACGGTCAGTGCAAAACTATGGCGTGCGAGGGGACAGGTGAAGCCATCACCCTGTCGGACGAATGCCCCGCCGGGGCGGCAACGGCGGTGCAGCCCCCAAGTGGCTGTGGCGACTGGACTTTCCCCCTGGCGCGGCCTTAGTTCCGGCCCATGCGTCTTGTCGTGAACGGTCGAGCGAGAACCCTGCAGCCGGACCCCGGGGAGACCCTGCTGGAGACGCTGCGCGACCGCCTGCACCTGACCGGGACCAAGGCGGCGTGCGAGCAGGGCGAGTGCGGCGCATGCACGGTCCACATCAACGGCCGGCCGGCGTACAGCTGCCTGGCCCTGAGCTGCGGGCTCGATGGCGCCACCGTGGCGACCATCGAGGGGATCGCCACCGGGGACGCCTTGCACCCCGTCCAGGCGGCGTTCATCGCCTGCGATGCGGTGCAGTGCGGCTACTGCACCCCGGGCCAGGTGATGTCCGTCATCGCCCTGCTCCAGCGTCACCCGGACCCGACGGACGAGCAGATCGCCGAGGCGATGGCGGGGAACCTGTGCCGGTGCGGCACCTACCCCAAGATCGTGGCCGCCATCCGTCAGGCCGCGGCGGCGATTAGCGCCTCTCCGGCCTCATGAGCGAGCGCGAGCGCCGGTTCATCACGACCTCGGTGGAGGTCGAGGGTCGCTTCGAGAATCGCGTGGTGGAGGTCCCCGGGCATGTGGCGCCCGCGTGGGGAGCCGATGCCGAGCTGCATGTGGTCGGCCGTCCGGTCCCGCGCATGGACGCGCACCAGAAGGTGACGGGGTCGGCGACCTTCACGGCCGATGTCGTCCTCCCGGGGATGCTGCACGCCGCCTTTGTTCGCGCGCCGATCGCGGCCGGGCGGGTCACGCAGGTGGACGGGGCGGCCGCCCTGGCGATCGAAGGGGTGCTCGAGGTCTTCACGGCGGAGCAGCTCCCGCGTCCCATCAAGGTGGCTGGCGCGCCGCTCCTGTCACCGCAGGTGCGCTATGCGGGCCAGCCGGTGGCGGTGGTCTGCGCGGAGAGTGCACGGGCCGCCCGGCTGGGGGCGCGCGCGGTGGCACTGACGTGGGAGTCCGCCGAGGCGGTCCTGACGCCGGGCGCGGCACGCGCCGCCGGGGCACCGGCCCTGCGCCCGACCGGCAATGTGGTTGGCGGCGGCCCCACTGTGACGGCCCGCGGCGACGTGGATGCGGCCTTCCGTGATGCCCCGGTGGTGGTCGAGGGGTCGTACACGACGGCCAGCCAGCTGCATACGGCGCTGGAGCCCCATGGCGCGGTCGCGCACTGGGAAGGCGACCGCGTCACCATCTGGGAATCGACGCAGGGGGTGTTCCGTGTCCGCGCGGAGGTGGCGCGCGCGTTAGGCGTGCCGTCGTCGCGGGTGCGGGTCATCAAGGACTACATGGGGGGCGGCTTTGGGGCGAAGAACAACGCCGGCCCGCATACGGTCGTGGCGGCGCTCCTGGCGCGCCGCCATGCGCGTCCGGTCCGGTGCGTCCTGGATCGTTTCGGCGAACAGGCGGACACGGGGCATCGGCCGGCCTCGGCGACGCGCGTGCGGATGGCGGCCGACACCGAGGGCCGGCTGCAGGCGATCGAGGCGTGGTGCGAGGTGCCGTTAGGCGTGGAGGGATGGGAGGCCTCGGTGGCCGCGATCTTCCACGAGATGTACGCGTGCCCGAACGTGCGGACCACCGAGGCGTTTGTGTACGTGAACGAGCAGGCGATGCAGGCGTTTCGCGCGCCGGGCCACGCGGAGGGAGCCTTCGCGCTGGAGCGCACGATGGACGTGCTGGCGCGTCGCCTGGGGATCGACCCACTGGAGTTGCGGGTGCGGAACTTCGCGGCGCGGGACGAGGCGCGGCAGCGGGCGTATTCGGGCAACGGGTTGCTCCGCTGTTATGCGGAGGGTGCCGCGCGCTTTGGCTGGGCGGACCGCGCGATGCGCAAGAATGCGGGGGTTGGGGATGGAATGGTTGCGCGCGCTGCGACGGCGGATGGCATACTGAAGTCGGGGGGGGGCCCCCCACGCCTGCGCGGGTTCGGGATGGCGTCCCAGGTCTGGGGCGCCGGCGGCGGGCCACCCGCATACGCCACCGTGCGCCTCAACGCGGACGCCTCCGTGGACGTCCTGTCCGGCACCCAGGACCTCGGCACCGGGGCACGCACCATCCTCGCCCAGGTGGCCGCCGAATCGTTAGGCGCCCGCCTCGAGGACGTCCGCGTCATCCTCGGCGACACCGAGCGCACCCCCTACGCCGGCAACAGCTGGGGCTCCATGACCACCGCCTCCGTCGGGCCCGCCGTCCAGTCCGCCGCCGACGAGGCGCGGCTCAAGCTGCTCGACGCCGCGGCCGAGCTGCTCGAATGTCACCCCGGGGACCTCGTCACGCGCGATTCCACCATCACCACCCGGGACGGGGCGCGCCGCCTCACCTTCGCCGAAGTCACGCGCAAGCTGGGCAACGTGATGATCATGGGCCAGGGAAGCCGCGGCCCGAACCCCGCGGACGTGGGCATCATGAGCTTTGGGGCGCAGTTCGCCGAGGTGGACGTCGAGCCCGAGACCGGCCATGTCCGCGTGCTGCGCATCGTCGCCGCGCACGATGTCGGCCGCGTGATCAACCCGTTGCTCGCCGGCAGCCAGCTGGAGGGAGGGATCCTCCAGGGCATGGGATTCGCGCTCGGGGAGGAGCGCCTCGTGGACCCCCACACCGGGCGGCCGGTCAACCCGACCATCCACGACTACAAGCTGCCCACCATGGCCGATGCGCCGCGCATCGACGCGTTCTGCATCGACACCGTCGACCTGGCCGCCAACCCCATGGGCGCGCGCGGGCTGGCCGAGCCGCCGGTCATCCCCACGGCCCCCGCCATCGCGAACGCCGTCGCCGACGCACTCGGCGTCGAGGTCAACGACCTCCCGCTCACCCCGTGGCGGGTGATCGCCAGCCTGCGCGGCTGACCTTGCCAGTCGCGGGGATCGCTGGAGATTGGGCGCACCTCCGGCCCCTGATCCATGCGTCCATTCCGCACTGCCTGGTGTCTCGCCCTCGCCCTCGCCTGTAACGATGCCGGCCGCCCCGGCGCGGTCGACCGCGAGCGTCTCCTGCGCGACGATGAACCCGGTCAGTGGCTCGCCCTGGGACGCTCCTGGCGCGCCGACCGGTTCTCCCCGCTCACCCGCATCCACGCCGGGAACGTCGATTCGTTAGGCGTGGTGTGGGAATACGCCTTCCGGTCGCACCGCGGGCGTGTGGAGCACGGACAGGAGTCCACGCCGGTGATGGTCGATGGCGTGGTCTACATCAGCGGCCCGTGGGGCAGCGTCGCGGCCGTCGATGCCGTGACCGGCGCGGAACGCTGGCGGTACGATCCCGTCGTCGATGGCACCTACGGACGCCACGCCTGTTGCGGGATCGTGAACCGCGGGCTCGCCGTGTGGGAGGGCCACGTCTTCGTCGCCACGCTGGACGGCTTCCTCGTCGCGCTCGACGCCGCCACCGGACGCGAGCAGTGGCGCGCGGACACGTTCACCGACCGCACCCACAGCTACACGATCACCGGGGCCCCCATCGTCGCGGGTGATGTGGTCGTGATCGGCAACTCCGGCGGCGAGTTCGGGGTCCGCGGATACATCTCGGCCTACAACTGGAAAACTGGCGCGCTGGCCTGGCGCTTCTACACCGT
>JAEUJL010000037.1 GCA_016794835.1 Gemmatimonadota bacterium
CCACATCATCGGGACCTTCAACGCGACGGGGCCGCGCGCGCCGCTCACCATTGGCGAGATGCTGGCCGGGTGCCGCGCGGCGAGCAGCGGGAGCAACGACGTGAAGCTGACCTGGGTCGATACCGCCTTCCTCGCCGAGCAGAAGGTGCGCGGGTGGAGCGACATGCCGACCTGGCAGGCACCTCGCGACGACAACGCCGGCTGGGGCCGCGTCTCCATCGAACGCGCGGTGGCCCAGGGACTCACCTTCCGTCCGCTGGCCGTGACCGCGCGCGACACCATCGACTGGTTCAAGACCCTTCCTGCCGAGCGGCAGGGCAAGATGTTGGCCGGCCTCACGCCGGAGCGGGAGAAGGAGTTGCTGGCGAAGTGGCACCAGCTGCACGGCTGAGCCGATGACCACTCCTCCCACCGGCACGGACCGGCACTGGCTGCAGCGCGTCGTTGACGTTCGCCCGAACGAGATCGCGGCGATGTTGTGGTCGTGCCTGTACTTCTTCTGCCTGCTCTCGTCCTACTACATCATCCGCCCGTTCCGCGACGAGATGGCGGTGGCGGGCGGCACGCGCAACATCCCCTGGCTGTTCACGGCGACGATGGTCGCGATGTTCGCGGCCCACCCGCCCTTTGCCGCGCTCGTGACGAAGTACTCGCGCCGGCAGTTCATCCCGTGGGCGAACCGCTTCTTCATCAGCAACCTGGCCGTCTTTTTCGTCCTGCTGCACCTGCTGCCGGAAGGCCAGCAGGTCTGGGCCGGCCGCGTGTTCTTCGTCTGGACCGCGGTGTTCAACCTGTTCGTCATCTCGAACTTCTGGTCGTTCATGACGGACGTGTTCACGCCGGAGCAGGGCAAGCGGCTGTTCGGCTTCCTCGGCTTTGGCGGGACCTTTGGCGGGATCGTCGGGTCGGGGGTGACGTCGCTCCTCGCCGAACCGCTGCGGCCGGTGAACCTGCTGATCATCTCCATGGTGTTGCTGGAGCTGAGCACCTACGCCGTGCGCCAACTCAACCAGTTGTCCTCGCGCGGCCAGCTGGGCTCCCGGCAGTCCGGGAGCAGCGAGGCGGTGATCGGCGGCTCGCTGTGGGCCGGGCTCACGCAGGCGGCGAAGTCGCCGTACCTGCTGGGGATCTGCCTCTACATGCTGCTCTACACCATCGGCTCGACCACGTTGTACCTGCAGCAGGCGGCCATCGCCGACCGCGAGTTCGAGAACTCGGGGGCCCGCACCGCCTTCTTTGCCAACGTCGACTTCGCGGTGAACTCGCTGACCCTGTTCACCCAGGTCTTCCTCACCGGGCGCATCGTGCGCGCCCTCGGCGTGGCCCTCACGCTGACCCTCCTCCCGGCGCTCTCGATGATCGGCTTCGGATCGTTGGCCATGTGGCCGACGATCGGCGTCTTTGTCGTCTTCCAGGTCCTGCGTCGCTCGGGCGAGTACGCCGTCGCCCGGCCGGCCCGCGAGGTGCTCTACACCGTGGTCCCGCGCGAGGACAAGTACAAGGCCAAGCACTTCATCGACACCGTCGTCTACCGCCTCGGCGACCAAATCGGCGCCTGGTCCACCGCGGCGATGCAGACCTTCGGCTTCACGACGAGCATGGAAGCGATCGTCGCCGTCCCGCTTTCCGGCTTGTGGTTGTTGACCGGGCTCTGGCTCGGGCGCCAGCAGGAGAAGAAGGCCGTCACCACCTAGGGAGTCGCGCCGGTCGGGTGGGATCCCGACCGGCGCTCCATCGTTGGTGAGTCAGCCCCGCGCGCTCAACGCTTGCGCGCGAGGATCGTCCCGCGGCAGGTCGCCGCCCCACACGAACACGGGTACTTTCGCTTGGCCGCCGGCGTGTGGCGCTCCGGGAGGATGTACGCGTAGTCGTACGCCAGCTCCTCGCCCGGCGACACCTCCCGGATCGTCTCGATCCAGATCTTCCCGTCCTCGACAACCGCATCGCAGTTCGGATCGCACGAGTGGTTGATCCAGCGCGCGTCGTTCCCGTCGAAGGCGGCGTCGATCACCCACTCATCGTCGATGGCGAAGAGGTAGGTGTGGTGCCGTTCCCCCTCGACATCGGGATACCGGGCGTCCGCTTCCGCCGGCGTGATGCGCTGCCCGGCATACTCGACCAGCCGCACCCCCGCGGGGATCCTCTCGGTGGCGAACGCCCCCAGCCCCTGCATGGGCGACGCCCGGATCTCGAACGGCCCCTCCGTGGAACGACGTGCTTTCCGGCGACTCACTTGCCGTAGCGCACCCGCACCAGCTCGGCAGCCTGGCCGCGCTTGCGAACGATGAAGAAGTGGCTGTACGACGTGTCGGCGATGGCCGGCGCCGGGACAATGCCGAGCGCCTGGATCACCGCGGGCACCGTATTCGAGTGGCCGACGTAGACCGCCGTCTTCCCCGCGAATGGCGCCAGTGCCGCCAAGACCGCCTGGGCATGTTGGGCCTCGGTCCCGGCCGCACTCACCACGACCGGGGTGAGCGACTTCGACTTCGCGAGCGGGGCCGCCGTCTGCTGGGTGCGCTTGAACTGCGTGTGCAACACCCCGTCGACGTTCGTCCGCGC
>JAEUJL010000081.1 GCA_016794835.1 Gemmatimonadota bacterium
GGGCGACCGGTCAGCGCGGAAGCCTTTGGCGAGCCGCTGCACCTGGAGGCCGATTCGCTCGGTGGGATGAGCGCCCTCGCCGGCGCGCCGATCGATGCGTCCGAGGGACGGGTGGTCGTGACCTGTGAACGGAACGGCGCGACGGCCACGAGCACTGTTAAGGTGCCGCTCGCCACGGCCAGCTATCCGGTGGAGCGCCTGCGCGTGGATCCGCGGTTTGTCGACCCGCCGGACAGCGCGCTCGCGGCGCGCATCGCGCGGGAGTCGGCCCGGGCCGGCGCCGTCGCGCGCGCGGCGCATGCCACCCCGCGCCTCTGGCGTGCCCCCTTTCGTCCGCCCCGGACGTCGCGCGTGACGAGTGGCTATGGCCGTGCCCGCATGTTCAACGGCGCCGTGCAGAGTCGCCACCTCGGGACCGACTATGCGGGCGCCGTCGGTGCCCCCGTTCGCGCCATCAATCGCGGGGTGGTGCGCATTGTCGATGCGTTCTACTACGGGGGCCGCGTGGTCTACATCGACCATGGGGCGGGGCTGACGACGGCGTACCTCCACCTCTCGCGGCATCGGGTGGCCGAGGGGGATACGGTGGCCCGCGGGCAGGTGATCGGCGAGGTGGGGGCGACCGGGCGGGTGACGGGCCCGCACCTGCACCTCATCGCGCGGTATGGCGGGCATAGTCTGGATGCGCCCTCACTCCTCCGGCTGACGGCGCCCGCGGCGCCTGCCCGCTGATGCTTGAGACGCTCGCGGCGGCACTCCCCGACCCGGTCGCGTGGGCCATCCCGGCCTTCATGGTGCTCATCCTGATCGAGGTGTGGTGGAGCCATCGGGCGTTGCCGCAGTCGTATGAGCTGAAGGACACGGCGGCCTCCCTGATGATGGGGGCGGGGAACCTGGCGATCGGGGTCGCCTACGGGGGGCTGGTGTACACGGCCACCGCGTGGGTCTATGAGCGGCGCCTCTTCGACCTGCCGCGTGCCTGGTGGATCTTCCCGGCAGTCCTCCTGGCCGAGGACTTCATCTACTACTGGTTCCACCGGTTGTCGCATGAACACCGGGTGTGGTGGGCGGCACACGTGAACCATCATTCCTCCCAGCACCTGAACCTGGCCACGGCACTGCGCCAGAGCTGGACTGGCAACCTGGCGTTTGTCTGGGTGTTGTGGCTGCCGCTCGCCTGGCTGGGGTTTCCGCCCGGGATCATCGCCTTCCAGAAGGGGATCAGCCTGGTCTACCAGTTCTGGATCCACACGGAGGCGATCCGTCGGCTCCCCGGCTGGGTGGAGTGGGTGTTCAACACGCCGTCGCATCACCGCGTGCATCACGCGACCAATCCCCGGTACCTGGACCGCAACTATGCGGGGATCCTCATCATCTGGGATCGCTGGTTCGGGACCTTTGTGGGGGAAGTGGAGGCCGAGCCGTGCCGGTACGGGATCACGGCGAACCTCGGGACCTTCAACCCGCTGCGCATCGCCTTTCATGAATGGGCGTCCATCGCGCGGGATGTGTGGCGGGCCCGGGGGTGGCGGCATCGACTGCTCTACCTGTTCGGCCCTCCGGGGTGGAGCCCCGATGGGTCGCGCCATACGGCGGCGGAGATTCGCCGGGACTGGGCGGCGCGGGCGGCGGCGGATCCGGAGTCATGACCCGGCCCGGGACCGTCACGCTGCGGCCCAAACTCATCGATTTCCTGACTGTGAGATTCAAGAACTTCTGATGCGTCGGACGATACGGGGCGGGTAGGCTCTCACCTCCAGCACTCGTTCCCCATGTCGACCGCTCGTCTCGTCGTGCTCGGCGCCCTCGTCCTTGGCCCAACGACCGCCGCTGCCCAGCATCCGCCGGAGAAGGCTCCCCCGAAGAAGGTGACGCAGGTTGAGGCCCATGGGGCCGTCTCGCATCCGACGCCGGCCGCCAAGGGGGACCATGGGGCCCCGGCCGCCGGAGACGCCAGCTCGTCATGCGCGTCGCTCTCCCCGTTGCACTCCGAGGGGCCGGTGTTTCCGGAGACGGCGGGGCCCGGGTTCGCGTCGTTCGTGGATCCGTCCGTCCGGATCGAGGGCCGCGAGCGCGTGATGATCGGGTGCCGCTCGTTTGTCGCCCCGTTTGCCGCGCTGGACGGTTCCCTCGGCCCCATCGCGATCGGGGACGACACCAACATCCAGGACAACGTGATGGTCTCCGGCAAGCTGGTGGTGATCGGGGATCATGTGAGCATTGCGCACGGGGCGACGATCGTCGGCCCGGCGTCGATTGGCGCGCGGGGCGGCAAGCCGGCGTTTGTCGGCTTCAACTCCATCGTGGACGGCGCCATGGTCGAGCCCGATGCGATGGTCACGCACCTGGCGAAGGTGTCGCCGGGGATCATCATCCGCGGGGGCCGCAAGGTGCTGCCGGGCAAGTGGATCCGCACGCAGCAGGAGGCCGATGACCCGGCGCTGGGCAAGGTGGCCCCGGTGACCGATGCGGACCGGGCCTTCATGGCCGGGGTGCTGCACGTCAACGGGAGCTTTGCCGCCGGGTATACCGACCTGTTCCACACGGCGCCCGCCCAGGTGCGCGGGGTGGGGCGTGACCCGGGCCACTCGGACTTCAACCACGATGCGGACCAGCCGAAGTTCGCCGGCAACGCGACCTCGCGCCCGGACTCCAAGCTGCGGATCGTTGGAGGGGTCGAGATGGCCGACTCGCTCGCCGTCGTCGAGGCGAAGGCCGGGCGCAACGTGGCGATCCGGGCCGATGAGGGTGAGCACTTCCACTTCGGCATCGTCGGTCGCCTGCAGGACCGGGTGACCTTTCACGCCCTCGAGCACACCGACATCACGATCGGGGACCGCGATGCCTTTGGGTATCACGTGGTCGTGCACGGCGGGCCGGACGACGGGTCGGACCCGCACGAACTCACCCGGATCGACGACGACGTGGTCGTGAAGGACTGGGCGGTGGTGTTCCGCTCCAAGGTCGGGAAGGGGGTCGTGATCGGGACGCGTGCCTACGTCGACGGGTCGCACCTCGCGCCCGGGACGGTCGTGCCGGACCGTGCCATCATGATCAAGGACAAGATCGTCGGCTACGTGGAGTGGTAGTCGGACGGGCGGATGGGGGAAGGGCGGCAGGCAGCGGCGGTTGACATTCGCCGACAGGACCAGAGCTTGATCCCTGTGTCCACGCCCGCCGTCCTCCCCTTTCCGATTGCTGTCCATGCCGTCTCGCCGTGAGTTTTCCCGCACGTCACTCGCCGCCCTCGGCGCGGCGGCCCTGGGCCGGTGGCCGACCATCGACCGGCATGCCCACCAGGGGGTGCGCGTCAACGGGGAGCGCCTGAACGCACATCTCAAGGCGCTTTCCGCTTTTGGTGCCAACCCGCAGGGTGGCGTCAGCCGCGTGGCCTATAGCGAGTACGACAAGCAGGGGCGGGAGTATGCCATGGGGCTCATGCGGGCCGCGGGGCTCACCGTGACGATCGACACCGCGGGCAACATCCATGGGACCCGGGCGGGTTCGGATCCCGCGCGCAAGCCGCTGTGGTTCGGGTCGCACATCGACTCGGTCCCGGAAGGTGGGAACTACGATGGCCCCGTCGGCAGCCTGGGGGCGATCGAGGTCGCCCAGACGTTGCAGGAGCGCGGCATCACGACGCGTCACCCGCTCCATGTGGTGCTCTTCCAGAACGAGGAGGGCGGGACGGTGGGGAGCCGGGCCGTGGTCGGCGAGTTGCACGAGGCCGACCTCGACCTTGGGACCCGGAGCGGCAAGACGATCCGGAGCGGGATCACCTTCATCGGTGGCAACGTGGCCCGGCTGGCCGAGGCGCGGCGGCAGCCCGGGGATGCCGCGGCCTACATTGAGCTGCACATCGAGCAGGGGGGAACGCTCGACAAGGAACAGCTGAATATCGGGGTCGTCGAGGGGATCGTCGGGATCGGCTGGTGGGACGTGACCATCGAGGGCTTTGCGAACCACGCCGGGACGACCGCGATGAACGACCGGCGCGATGCCATGCTCGCCTTCGCGCGCTACACCGACATGGTGAACCGCGTGGTCACGAGCGAGCCCGGGCGCCAGGTGGGCACGGTGGGGATGGTGATGGCCTTTCCCGGGGCCCGCAATGTCATCCCGGGCAAGGTGCAGTGCTCCCTGGAGTTGCGCGACCTCGATAACGCGAAGATCACGCGGCTCTTCGAGAAGGTGCGTGCGGAGTGCCTGCGGATCGGCGAGGCCACCGGCACCACCTTCACCTTCCAGTCCACGCACCAGTCCGCGTCGGCCATGTGCGATACGGGGATCATGGCGACGATCGCGGCCCAGGCCAGGGGATTGGGCCTGTCGCACCGCACGATGCCAAGTGGCGCCGGGCACGACGCGCAACACATGGCCAAGGTCTGCCCATCAGCGATGATCTTCGTGCCGAGCATCAAGGGGATTTCGCACGCGCCGCAGGAGTACTCCACGCCGCAGGACATCACGAACGGCGCCAACGTGCTCCTCCAGACCCTGCTCGCGCTCGACACGAAATAGGACCGAACAAACGGGGGGAGCAATCCGTAAAGGCTCGTTGGCCTTTCACTCCCCTGCGTGATGCATCGCCTGCTGGCCCTGTGTGCCCTCGTCGCCCCGCTCGTTGCGTCGTCCCAACCCCGCGACCCCGAGGCCCGAGCCCGGGTGTTGCGCACGTCGCAGCCGGTGGTGGTCGATGGGCGTGATGCCGATGCCGTCTGGGCCCAGGCGCCGCGCATCGACCAGTTTCGCCAGTTCGCGCCCGTGGAGGACGGCACGCCGACCTTTCGCACGGAGGTTCGTGCCGCGTACGACGACCGTCGATTGTACGTCTTTGTCCGTGCCTTCGATCCCCATCCGGACAGCCTGCTCAGCCTCCTGAGCCGGCGGGATGTGCGCACGAACTCCGACCAGCTAAAGATCATCATCGACGGCTACCACGACCGGCGCACGGGGATCGAGCTGATGGTGAACCCGGCGGGGGTCAAGCGCGATGCCGCGATCTACGGGGACGTCATCGAGGACATGACGTGGGACGGGATCTGGGACGTGGGGGTGTCGATCGATTCCCTGGGATGGACGGCGGAGTTCGCGGTGCCGTTCAGCCAGGTGCGCTTCAATGCGGGGGCGTCGGATTTCGGCTTTGGCGTCTGGCGGGACATCGCGCGGCTCAACGAACGCGTGTCGTGGCCGACGTACCGCACGTCGGTCCAGACGCTGGCGTCGCAGCTGGGCTCCCTCGAGGGGTTTGCCGGGCTGACGCGCGCGAGCCGGCTGGAGTTGCTGCCGTACACGGTCACCAAGAACGTGACCGAGGTGACGCCCACCGGGTGGAATCACCCGCAGCAGCTCGCCGCCGGCCTGGACGTGAAGTATG
>JAEUJL010000085.1 GCA_016794835.1 Gemmatimonadota bacterium
AAGGTACCACTCACACCGACGGTGAACGGCGCGATCACTTCGGCCGTGATCGTGAGCGTATCGGCGACACCGCGAAGGGAGGCCACCACCTGGAGCAGCGCCCGGTTGGTCGGCGTCGCCGTCGTCAACCCGGCCACCTGCAGCGTGGTGGTGCGCCCCGGCGCAAGGGACGTCGCACCAAGTGTTGCGGTGACATCCCCGGACGGGGCCAGCAGCTGGAGGCTGTGGGCTGCCGTATCGCTGCTGGCGAGGGAGAGCGTGATCCTGGACGACGTGGTGGGCGCCACGCGCACGGTGAGACTGTCGGCGGTCAGCCGAAGCCCCGTCACGGCCCGCAAGGGCGGCAAGGCGACGGGTACCGTGCAGAGGGTGCCAAGGTCGCAGCAGCCCGTCAGGAAGGCGCCGAGCAGCGCAACGGGGAACCGTGTGTGAAGTCGTCGCATGGTGACCGTGGTGTGAAGTGCTGCTTAACGAATGGCGCGTGCGCCGAACCGCGCGCCAAGGAACAGGGCCCGCGACGCGCGCGGGACGGGAAGCATCATGTCATCGAAGTGCCGCTCGGTCGCGACCAGCAGCTCCGTGCGGCGCCGGGCCCCGGGCAGCTGCACCCCGGCTTCCAGTCGGTAGTTCGTGCGCCACGCGGTCGATGGCTCGCGGAACAACACCGTCGCTTGCCAGCCCTGCGCGTACACGGATGTCCCACGAGGTCCGCGCTGGCTGACCCGCGCGGAGACGGACCACACCCCACGGGCATCCTGCCACCGCGGGGTGCGACGACTGGCGGGGGTGCGCCGGTCACCGGTACCGGTCAACCACTCGGCGCCGGTGCCGACGTCCACGCGAAGGCCCGCGTGCACGATCGGTCGATGCTGCGCATGCAGCTGGGTGCCCGAGACCACCACGACCCGTTGCGAGCCGCGCACCGCGACGGAGTCGCGAACCGCGCCAACGTCGATGTCGTGTCGGCAGCGCAGGAACAGGCCCCCCGTCCATTGCCAGCGGTCGGTGCCGAAGCCGGCCAGGGTCAGCTGCTCCGTCCACACCGCCCCACGCGGGTCGAACCCGAGGGCATTGGCCGGGGTGGCGAGCATCTCGTGCCCGAGTTCCAGGCGCAGCGCCAGGTCGTGCGGGAGCCGCACCAGTGGAACGTCTGCACCAAGCTTGTAGGTCCACGCGACGTCGGTGGAGGACGAGGTGGGTGCGTGCAGCAGCTCCACCCAGAACGCCCCATGGGTCGCGTCCGAGGAGTCGCGCGTGGTGCGGGGTACGGCCCGATCCACCGCCAGCTGTGCGTCCAGTGAACGGGCCGCGCTGATGGACAGGAAACCGGAAAGGACGACGCGCACGATGGCGCAGGAGGACATGGGACCGACGGACACCGAGGAGGGGTTCCCATGGCTGTACGACGCGACGCGACCCCCGTCTCACTCCAGGCACCGCCGGGGCGGGTCTCACGGCGAGACGGCTCCGCCCGGAGCTGCCCGAGACGCATCCGACATTGCTCTGAAGGGCAATACCACGCTGACCCCCGCCCCGTTCGATTGCAGGCGTAGGGACCGTTGTTCACCACCGTTCACCGACGGGGCATGTACCGTGGCCGAGACCGCCAATAGTTGTTGCCGTGGGGCCGCATCCACCGTGGGGGCGCCCGAGGCCGGGGAGGCCTGAGGCTGAACCCCATGGCCGGGCTGCTGCGCAGGGTCTTTCGTGCGCGCCCTGAACGATGGCGCGCCGAGGTTCCCGAAGACCTGCTCGTCGGACCGATTGGTGGTGACCTGCTCGGGGCCGATCACCTCGCGGCTCGCGCACGGGTGCTGGCACGGGGACAACGCCTGAAGGGCGCGCGCCTTCCCCTGCGTCCGACGCGCCTCCTGGCCCGGTTGTCGGATACGCGTCGCATCCTCACCGACGCGCGCGCACGCCTGACGACGGCGGCGGGAGAGGGAGAGGACGCCGGGCCTGCCGCGGAGTGGCTGCTTGACAACCACCACGTCGTGCTCGAGCACCTGCGAGAGGTGCGCGCGTCGCTCCCGGGCGGCTTCTACCGCGAATTGCCCGAGCTCGCGAGCGGCCCCCTCACGGGATATCCCCGGGTGTACGAGATCGCCATCGCGCTGATCTCGCACACCGAGGCACGAGTGGACCTGGAGAATGTCGAGCTCTTCGTGGACGCCTTCCAGAGTGTCACCCCGCTCACGCTGCGGGAACTGTGGGCGATGCCGGCGATGCTGCGCCTGGGGCTGATCGAGAGCGTCCGTCGCATGACGCTGCGCACGGTCCAGCGACTCGACGAGATCGAGCTGGCGTCGTGGTGGGCCGCGCGCCTGGTGGCGGCCAGCAGCTCCGGAGGGCGCGACCTGCGCGAGGTCATGCGCGAGTTCGCGGAGACGGACCACGCCCTCACGCCGCACTTTGTCGCCCGCCTCTTGCAGGCCCTGCGCCAGGCCGAGGGGGCGTCACCCTCGCTGCAATGGCTGGACCACTGGCTGCGTGACGCCGGCGCCCGTCCCGAACAAGCGGTGACGAACTCCACGCAACGTCTTGCGCTGACGCAGATCATGATGGCCAACAGCATCACGAGCCTGCGCGTCATCGGGAGCTGTGACTGGCGGCTCTTTGTCGAGCGGCAGAGCGCCATGGACGCCGTGCTCCGGCAGGATCCGTCCGGGTACTACACCCAGATGACCTTTGCGACCCGCGACCGGTATCGCCATGTCGTGGAGCGCATCGCCAAGCGCGCGGGGCGCCGCGAAACCGAGGTGGCGCAGTGGGCCATCGACCTCGCCCGCACCCCTGGCCCCGGCGGTCCTGCCGCGGCCCACCGCGCGCACGTGGGGTACTACCTGATCGATGACGGTGTGCGCGACCTGGAGGACCTCGCCGGCTACTTCGCCAGGCCACGCGAACGCGCCGAACGGTGGATGCGCGCGTACCCGAATCACGTCTTCATCGGCGGGTTGGCCACCGGGACGGTCCTGGCCACCTTCGCCGTGCTGCTGCTGAGCGCCGCCGCCCTGCGTCCAGGCCTCTGGCTCATCCTTCTTTTTGCATTTGGTCCCGCGGTCGATGTCGCCGCCCACATGCTCACCCAGCTGGTCACCGCCTGGTTCCCGCCGCATGTGCTCCCGCGCCTGGACTTCCAGGAACATGGCATTCCCGCGCGGTATCACACGGTGGTCGTGATCCCGACGCTGTTCGGGAGCGTGGCCGACGTGCGGGACGCGCTGGACAATGTCGAAGTGCAATTCCTCGCGAATCGCGAGGCGCACCTGCACTTCGTCGTGCTGAGTGACTTCCTGGACGCGCCGGCCGAACACATGCCCGGCGACGCGGAGATCGTGGCAACCGCCCTCGAGGGGGTGCACGCGCTGAACCGGCGCTACGCCACCGACGCGCCCGCTGTCTTCTTCTTGCTGCACCGCGGGCGCCGCTGGAATCCCCAGCAGGGGACCTGGATGGGGTGGGAACGCAAGCGCGGCAAGCTGGCCCAGTTCAACCAGCTCCTCCGCCACACGAGCACGGCGGCGTTTACCGCCCTGAGTGGGGATCCGGGCGCGCTGCGTGCGGCCCGATATGTGATCACCCTGGATGCAGATACGGTGTTGCCGCCCGACGCGGCGCCGGCCCTGGTGGGGGCCATGGCGCATCCGCTCAATCGCGCCGTGTATGACACCACCCGCCGGCGGGTGGTGAGAGGGTACGGCATCCTGCAGCCCAGGGTGGGGGTGTCGCTTCCCAGCGCTCACAAATCACGCTTTGCCGCCATCGCCTCCGGACATCCGGGCGTCGATCCGTACGCCATGGCGGTGTCGGACGTCTACCAGGACCTGTTTGGCGAGGGGAGCTACACCGGGAAGGGCATCTACGACGTCGATGTGTTCGAGCAGGCCACACACGGCCGCTTTCCCGACAACACCCTGCTCTCCCACGACCTGATCGAGGGCAATTACGCACGAGCCGGGTTGGCGACCGACGTCATCGTGTACGACGACTACCCGTCGAGCTACGTGGCGTGGACCCGCCGCAAGCACCGGTGGCTGCGCGGGGACTGGCAGCTCCTGCCCTGGCTGGGCGTGATGGTGCCCGGGCCACACGGACCGGAGCGCAACCAGCTCTCCCTGGTGTCGCGGTGGAAGATCCTCGACAACATGCGGCGCAGCCTGGTGGAAGTGTCGCAGCTGATGCTGCTGGTGGCGGGATGGACGATCCTCCCCGGATCGGCGCTGCGCTGGACGCTGCTGGGCCTGGGCGCGGTCGTGATGCCGTGGATCACGGCCCTGCTCGTGGCGCTCGTGCGTCCCCCGTTCGACAAGTCGTGGCGGGCGTACTACCGGGCGGTTGGCCAGGATGCCGCGGTCAGCGTCCGGCAGGCCGCGCTGGCGGTGACCTTCCTTCCGCACCAGGCCTGGATTTCCCTGGACGCGATCATTCGCACGCTGCACCGGTTGCTGCGCACGAGGTCCCAGTTGCTGGAGTGGCAGTCCGCCGCCCTGGTGGAGCGCAGCGTCAGCCACCCGATGCGCGAGAGCTGGCGGCGCATGCGGGGAACGGTCGCGGTCGTGCTGGGCGGCGCCACCGTGCTCTCGGTCGAAGCCATCCGTCGGCAGCTCGCCGATCCGCGCTCCCTCGAAGCGCTGCTCTGGGGTGGGGCCGCACTCTGGAGCCTGACCCTGCTCTGGGCGCTCGCGCCCGTCGTTGCGGCGCGCATCAGTCGCACGGTGCAGGAACCGCGCGACCCACTCACCCCCGACGCGCGCGAGACCTTCACCCGGTACGCGCGCGCACACTGGGAGTACTTCGCGCACTTCGTCACGAGCGGGACCCACGCCCTGGCGCCGGACAATGTGCAGTTCGATCCCGAGCAGGTCGTGGCCATGCGCACCTCGCCGACCAACATCGGACTGCAGCTGCTCGCCACCGTGAGCGCGCGGGACCTGGGGTTCATCAGCGCGGCCGTCATGACGGGGCACCTCGAAGCCACGTTGCGGACGCTCGCCACCCTGCCGCGGTACCGGGGCCACTTCTACAACTGGTACGACCTCCATGACCTGCGGGTCCTCGACCCGCCCTACGTCAGCACGGTCGACAGCGGCAACATCGCCGGGCATCTCGTGGCCCTGCGGCAGGCGTGCCTGTCCATCGCGCACGAACAGCCTGCCCTGGCCGAGCGGCTCAACGCCCTGGCGGCGCAGGCCCATGCACTGGTTGCCGAGATGGACTTCAGCTTCCTCTATGAGCCGTCGCGCAAGCTCTTCACGATCGGGTACCACCCCGAGTCGTTCACGGCCGATGCCTCATTCTACGATCTGCTCGCGTCCGAGGCGCGCCTCGCCAGCTTCATGGCGATCGCCCGCAACGATGCCCCCGTGGAGCACTGGTTCCGGCTATCGCGTGCCCTCAACCGTCGCGCCGGGAGTACGGCCCTGGTCTCGTGGGCCGGCAGCATGTTCGAGTACCTCATGCCCCTGCTCGTCATGCGCTCCCTGCCGTTCACCCTCCTCGACGAGTCGTATCGGGGTGCGGTGGAGCGACAGGTGGCGTACGGCACGTCGCGCGACGTGCCGTGGGGGGTGAGCGAGAGTGCCTACAACCTCAGGGACCGCCACGAGACCTACCAGTATCATGCCTTTGGGGTGGCCGACCTGGGCCTCAAGCGAGGCCTGGATCGTGACCTGGTGGTGGCACCATACGCCTCCGCGCTCGCCGCCCTCGTGGCACCGGGACAGGCCCTCGCCAACCTCCGCGTCCTGGAGGGCATGGGGGCGCTCGGCCCCTACGGCTTTGTGGATGCCCTCGACTACACCCGACCCGCACCGGGCCAGCGCCTGGCCCTCGTGCACACCTGCATGGCCCACCATGTCGGGATGTCCCTCGTGGCCTTCACCAACGTGCTGTGCCAGGAGGTCTGGCAACACCGGTTCCACGCCGACCCGCTGGTCAAGTCGGCGGAGTTGCTGCTGCATGAGCGGGTGCCCCGTCGCCTGGTGCTGCAGGAGGCCCAGCGATCGGAGGCCAACGACGTCTTGCCGGCGCAGGAACACGAGCGGCCCGTCGTGCGCGAGGTCGACAGCGCGGCGAGCGCCGAGCCACGGGTCGCGCTCCTGGGCGCCGCACCGTACACCGTCATGCTCAACCACACGGGCAGCGGCTCCAGCCGGTACAACGCCCTGGCCGTCACGCGGTGGCGCGCCGACCGCACCCGCGACGACACCGGCCAATTCTGCTACGTGCGGGACGTCACCACCGGCCACGTCTGGTCCGCCACGCACCAGCCGGTGTGTGCTGCCGGCGAGTGGAGCCGGACCTGGCTGGCGCCGGATCGGGTGACCGTGCGCCGGCTCGATGGCGAGGTGGCCACCCGCCTGGACATCGTGGTCGTGCCGGCGGACTCGGCCGAGGTGCGGCGCGTGACCGTGACCAACCTCGGCGGCGAGGTCCGGGACGTGGAGCTGACGAGTTATGGCGAGGTGGTCATGGCCCCAGCCGAGGCCGATCGCGCCCACCCGGCATTCTCCAACTTGTTCATGGAGACCGAGTGGCACGCCTGGTGCAACGCCATCACCGTGACCCGTCGACCGCGCGTCGCCGACGATCCGCGACTCTGGTGCGTCCATGTCGTGGATGCGCATCCCGACCTCGTCGGCGCCGTGAGTTGTGAAACCGATCGCGCGCGCTTCCTCGGGCGTGGACGTGGGGTGCGGGACCCCCTGGCACTCGACGTCGCCGGGCCACTCTCCGGCACCACCGGGGCGGTCCTCGATCCCATCATCGCCCTGCGGACCTGTGTGCGCCTGGCGCCGGGACAATCCGCGCACGTCACGTTCACCACCCTGGTTGCCACCAGTCGCCAGGCCGCCTTTGAGCTGGCCGACCGGTACCACGACCCGCACGCCTCGCAGCGCGCGCTCGACTTTGCCTGGAGCTCCACGCAGCTCGAGCTGCGCGAACTGGGCATCACGCCGGCGCAGGCCGCGGTCTTCCAGGATCTCGCCGGGCACTTCCTCTTCGCGGGCGGCGCCCTCGGCCCTCCGCGCGATGAGGTGCGCCGCAATCACGGTTCGCAGCCTCAACTGTGGACCCACGGGGTGTCCGGTGACCTCCCCATCGTGCTCGCGACGATCGATTCGCTCGACGGCATCCCGACCTTGCGCGAACTCTTCGCGGCACACCGCTTCTGGCGACAGCGCGGCCTGGAGGTGGACCTCGTTGTCATCAATGCCCATCCGTACGACTACCTGCAGGAACTGCGCGACGCGATCACGGAGGCGATGCTGCCCGCTCATGATGTCACGCTGATCGACCAGCGCGGGGGGGTGTTCCCGCGACGACGCGACGCATTTCGCCCGGAGGACTACCTCATGTTGAGCGCGTCGGCCCGGGTGCACATCGCCTGTGATGGGCGATCACTCGCGCGCATCCTGGCGCGTGCGGCGACGACCGCGGACGCGGTGCCGCCCGACGACCGTGTGACCGACGCCCCAACGCCCGCCGAACGACCGGGCGCGCTGGCGACCATCGTCTCTGCACTCAAGCCCCTCGTCGGACCCCTGTTGTACGAGGTGCGGCGCTCGACGAAGCCACACGGCCCCACGGCACCCTCCGCGTTGCGCTGCCCGAACGGGATCGGTGGACTGGATGCACAGGATCGCTACCGCATGGTGATCGATGACGCACACCTGCCGCCCGCGCCGTGGGTCAACGTGATCGCCAACCCGCTCGGTGGGTTCGTCGTGAGCGAGCGAGGCACGGGCTGCACATGGGCCGAGAACGCCCACTTCTATCGCCTCACCCCGTGGCACAACGACCCGGTGTCGGACCCGGCCAGCGACATCCTGTATATCCAGGAGCCGGAAGCCGACGACCTGTGGAGCGCGACCCCTGCACCAGTGAAGGGTACAGGGAGCTACGTGGTCACGCACGCGCCGGGCACCTCGACCTTCGAGCACCTGCACCACGGGATCCAGAGCCACTTGACGCTTGGCCTTGCCGACGACGCCGCCGTCAAGGTCTCGCTGCTGCAGCTCACCAACACCACCCGACGGACCCGTCGCCTCGTGGTCACGGCCTTTGCCGAATGGACGTTAGGCGCCCATCGGGAGTCCACGCAGGGGCACATCCACACAACCTGGGCCGACGACGAGCAGGCGGTGCTGGCCAACAGTCACTTCGACGCCGCCTTCGCCGGGTGGACGGCCTTCCTGGCATCCAGCGAACCCGTGTCCAGCTTCAGCGCCGATCGCCGGTCCTTCATCGGGCGGCATGGGACGTTGATGGCGCCCGCCGCCTTGCGCCTGGACGGCCTCGATGGGGCGACAGGGAGCGGGCTGGACCCATGCGCCGCCCTGCAGCTGCAGCTGACCCTGGAGCCCGGCGAGACGAAGGACGTTGCGTTCCTGTTGGGCGCGGCCAGCTCGGAGCGCGAGGCGCGCCGCACCCTGCAGCGACTGCGTCCGGATCCCGCCGCGCGGCGCGCCATGGAGCGGACGGTGGCCGCCTGGCACGCGCGACTGCGGACCCTCACGGTCACCACGCCCGACCCCACCTTTGATGCGCTGCTGAACACCTGGACGCTCTACCAGGCGCTGTCGAGCCGCATGTGGGGACGCATGGCGTTGTACCAGAGCAGCGGCGCCTACGGGTTTCGCGACCAGCTGCAGGATGTCCTGGCGCTCCTGTACGCCGAGCCGGCGATCGCCCGGGCCCATATCCTCCGCGCATCCTCTCGGCAGTTTGTCGAAGGGGACGTCCAGCACTGGTGGCACGCCCACACCGGACGCGGCGTGCGCACCAGGTTCTCCGACGACCTCGCCTGGCTTCCCTCCGTCGTGGATACCTACGTGCGGGTAACCGGCGACGCCACGGTGCTGGACGAGTCGGTGCCGTTCCTGACGATGCGCTCGCTCGAACCGCATGAACACGAGATCTACGACCTGCCGAGCATCTCGGACCAGGTGGGCACCGTGTACGAGCACTGTGTCCGGGCGCTGCAACGCGCCTGCACGTGGGGATCGCATGGGTTGCCGCTGATCGGCACGGGCGACTGGAATGATGGCATGAACCGCGTGGGCGCGGAGGGCCAGGGCGAGAGTGTGTGGCTCGCCTGGTTTCTCGTCGCGACCTTGCGTGACTTCGCGAGGCACGCGGAGGCCCGTGGTGACGCCGAGCTGGCGGCGTGGATGCGCCGCACCGCCGATGGATACGTGGTCGCGGTCGAGGGCCATGGATGGGACGGACAGTGGTACGCACGCGCCTTCTACGATGACGGGTCGGCGCTCGGGTCGGCCTCGAGTGATGAATGCCGGATCGACGCGATTGCCCAGAGTTGGAGTGTGATCTCGCGCGCCGGGAGTCCCTCCCGTCAGGCGCTTGCCATGCGCGCGCTCGACACGCAGCTCGTGCGTGAGGATGCCCGCCTCATCATGTTGCTCACGCCACCGTTTGACCGGGGGCAGCACGACCCCGGGTACATCAAGGGCTATCTCCCGGGCGTACGCGAGAACGGGGCGCAGTACACGCATGCCGCCCTGTGGGCCGTGATGGCCACCGCGCTCCAGGGCGATGGGGAACGGGCCTTTGAGCTGTTCCAGATGTGCAACCCGCTCACCCACACCGCGACGCCCGA
>JAEUJL010000088.1 GCA_016794835.1 Gemmatimonadota bacterium
TCCAGGCGCCCGTCGTGGGACCAGTACTTCATGGATATCGCGCGGACCGTGGCGACGCGCTCCAACTGCATGAAGCGCCAGGTCGCCGCGGTGATCGTCTCCGATCGCCGCATCATCAGCACCGGGTACAACGGCACGCCGCGCGGGGTGAAGAACTGCAACGAGGGCGGGTGTCCGCGCTGCAACTCCTTTGGGGAGAGCGGGAAGAACCTGGAGGAGTGCCTCTGCTCGCACGCCGAGGAGAACGCGATCGTCCAGGCGTCGTATCACGGCATCGCCATCCGGGACGCGACGCTGTACACGACGTATTCGCCGTGCCTGATGTGCAGCAAGATGATCATCAACGCCGGGATCCGGCGGGTGGTGTTCAACGAGGCGTATCCGCTGAACGACACCGCGACGGGGATGCTGAAGCAGGCCGGCGTCGACCTGGTGAAGCTGAAGGTGTGAGCCGTCCGCGGGTCGCCCCGCCGCGGCCCACGGGCGGCCCTCCGCACTAGGGAAGCGCCATTGCGCCAGGGCCGGGTCCGCTCGATGATGGGGCCCGGGATTCGACCGGAATGTATACGCCACAGGCGCCGCAGCAGCGTTAGGCGGCGCGTTCCCTCCCATGTGGAGCCATATGCGAAGTCACTGGTTGGCGCTCGCCACCCTCACGCTCGGGTGGGCGGTGGTGCTTCCCGCGCAGGTACGTCACGTGGGCGACCTGAATACGCGGGAGATCCGCGCACTCGATCGCGCCAGGACGGTCGTGCTGCTGCAGGGTGGGATGCTGGAGGAACACGGCCCGTACCTTCCCGCCTTCACGGATGGCATCCTGAGCGCGCGCCTCACGCAGGAACTGGCCGACGGGATCGCCCGTGAGCGCCCGGGCTGGACCGTGCTGGTGTTCCCGCCGCTCGCCGCCGGTGCGAGTGGCTCCAACGAGATCGGGCACCAGTTCACGTTCGCGGGCACGTATGCCCTGCGCCCCTCGACGCTGCGGGCCACCTTCGTCGACCTCGCGAGTGAGCTGGGCGAGCAGGGATTTCGCTGGGTGCTGGTCGTGCACGTGCACGGCTCCCCGCTCCACATCGGTGCCATTGACGACGCCTCGGACTACTTTCGCGACGCGTATCGCGGCACCATGGTGAACCTGTGGGGGCTGCTGCCGGTGCTTGGTGGTTGGGGCGACGCCATGATCGGGATGAGTGCCGCGGAGAAGGCGGCCGACGGCCTCTCCCTCCACGCGGGGATGGACGAACACAGCCTGATGCTGCACCTGCGCCCCGATCTCGTGTCTCCCGACTATCGCCAGGCGCCGCCGGTTGCCGGCGCGACGTACGAGGCGGCCTTCGCCACGGCGGCGCGTCCCGGCTGGCCCGGATACCTGGGAGCACCGCATCTCGCATCGGCCGAATTTGGCGCTCGCATCTGGCGCTCCTTCTCCCAGGCGACGCTGACCACCTCGCTGCAGATCCTGGATGGAACGGACCCGGCTCGCTTCCCACGCTATGTGACCTACCTCAAGACGCTCGCGCCCTACCGTGCCTGGATCGACTCGGCGACCACGCGGGACGCGCGGGCGGGCGCACGCCTCGCGGACTGGCTCGCGCGGCGCCCTCGGTGACGACAGCTTCCGCGCGGCACAGGGGCGCACACCAACGCCGGGTCTCCGGGCCTATATTCGACGTAACCAGGGGGTGTACATGGATCCCGTATCTCGCAGGGACTTCGTCGGCACACTCGGCATGGCCGTTGGTGCCGGCTGCCTGCCGCCTGCGCCACCGATCTTTGCTCCGAGGACAGCGCCGGATGACGCCGTGCATCTCAGCGGCGACGGGATCCCGCTGCCGCCGCGCGAGTACGCCGCGCTCCTCGATCGGCTGTGCGGGCAACGCGAGGTCGCCCTCGACAACTACTTGTTAGGCGGCGAAGTCGAGGCGTTCGAGAAGCAGTGGGCCACGTTGCTCGGGAAGGAGACCGCGGTGTTCATCCCGTCCGGCACCCTCGCCAACCAGCTCGCCCTGCGCGCGCTG
>JAEUJL010000106.1 GCA_016794835.1 Gemmatimonadota bacterium
GTCTCGACCGACTCGAACGAGACCTCCATCTCCTCGGGGACCCCCATGCGATAGAGGTCCTGCTCCCACTGGGAGGCCGCCACCTCATCGTCGACGAGCACGATGGCGCGCACATCGAGGGGTTGCCCCCACCCCACGACCACCTGGCCGTGGATGAGCCGATCGTCGACGCGGAAGATCTCAACGCCCACCGGGTGTCCCTCCAACGACGACCTGCAGCGCCGCGCGTCCCCGCTCCGCCGCATGGCCGGCCGCCACGGCGTCCGTCCCCTCGGCAAAGGTGAAATCGAGCAGCGTCACCAGGTTCACCCCCACCACGACGGTCAGCCCGGGGACCTCCCGCTGGAGGCGTCGGGCGGCCATGGTACAACTCCCGGCCGGCAGGTCGGTGAAGACGACGTGCGCCCCCGTGGCCTGCACGAGCTCGTGCAGCCGGGCCTGGACGTCCGCGGCCCCGAGCCCCGCGTTGCTTAACGCGACGAGCGCATCCCCGCGCCCGGTGATCTGCTGGACGGCCGAGACGAGCCCCGCCGCCAGGTCGCCGTGGCAGGCGACGATCGCCCGCGCGCTACTCATCGTCTTCCACCAGGTACCGCCGGACATCGGCGGCCTGACGCATGTGTCCCACCAGTCGCTGGTTGAACGCCTCCGCTGGGTCGATCCCGCTGTACCGCAGGAGGTGGTTCATTGCGATGACCTCCGCGATCACGGTGATGTTCTTGCCCGGGTTCAGGAAGACGGTGATCAACGGCAGTTCCACGCCCAGGATCGTGGTGACCTCACCGTCGAGCCCGGTCCGGTCCACGACCGTGCCCTCGGTCCACTCCTTCAGCTGCACCACCACCTCGATCCGCTTCTGCTGGCGCACGGCGTGGATGCCGAAGATCGCCGGGATGTCGATCAACCCGACGCCACGGATCTCCATGTAGTGGCGTTGCAGCTCGTGCCCGCGACCGATGAGGACGTCGTTGCCGCGACGGGTCACGAGGACGAGGTCATCGGCGACCAGGCGATGGCGGCGCTCCACGAGGTCCAGCACGCACTCGGACTTCCCGATCCCGGACGCCCCGGTGAACAGCACCCCGACGCCGAAGACATCCGCGAGCGAGCCGTGCAGCGTGGTCGACGGGGCGAACACCGACTCGATCACCGGCTTCGCGCGACGGTAGAACTCGTTCGTCTTGAGCGCGGTGCGCAACACCGGCACCCCGGCGTCGCGGGCCAGCTCCACGAGAGGCTCCGGGGGCTCCAGCCCCTTGGTGACAAACACCACGGGGAGGGCAAAGGAGAAGAACTGCGCCAGGTTCTGGCGCCGCTCGTCAGCCCCTAACGATGTGAGGTAGGTGATCTCGGTCTCCCCCAGCACCTGCGAGCGATTCGACACGAACCGGCCGACGAAGCCGGCGAGGGCGAGCCCCGGGCTGGAAATGTCGGGGTTCGCCACGACACGCCCCTTGCCGTCGTGCCCGGTGAGCTCCTCCAGGGGAATCGAGTCCCGGAGCCGCTCCACCAGCCGGTCGACCGTGACGACGGCGGTCACCGGCGCACGGCCCGCTGGGCGCGGTCCTTCGCGGTGCGCTTCTCCGCCGAGACCTGGTGCTCGAGGTGCTTGAACGCCATCACCAGCGCCGGACCGTAGTACCGCCCATTCCCCTCGGCCACCAGCGGCCGATGGCGGGGCGTCGAGACGACGATCTCGACCCGACAGCGGGTGCCTTCCCGCTCAAAGCGGACTGTCGCCCGCACGGCGCGATCCAGTCGACGCTCCAGCTTGTCCAGCGCCGCGCTGGCCTTTGCCCGAAGACGATCGCTGATCACCGCGTGATGCGCCTGCCACGTGATTTCCATTGTTTATCCTCGCGTCAACACCCGGGTAAGGTGTGCCTCGGTTTCGTCTGCGGTCCGTTCCCATGTAAAGGTCTCGGCGAACGTTCGCCCGCCGACACCCAGGCGCTCGACCAGGCTCCGGTCGCTCGCGAGCCGCTGCATCTCGTGCACCAATCCCTGGAGGTCACCGTGTCGCACCAGGTACCCCGTCTCGCCATGCTGGACGGACTCCCGGATCCCCGGCGAGTCCGACGCGATCACCGGCGTCCCGCTGGCGGCGGCCTCGAGATTGGTGATCCCCCACCCTTCCTTGGGTGAGGTGAGCATCAGGCACCAGGCGCGACGCAGCAGCGAGCGCTTCTCCTCCTCGCTCACCCGCCCAAGAAACCGAACCCGCCCGGTGAGGTCAAGCGAGGCGACGAGCTGTTCCAGGGCCGGGCGATGATCCCCCGCCCCGGCAATCTCGAGCGTCGCGTCCGGATGCTGGAGCTGCGCAAAGGCGCGGATGATGAGGTCCACCCGCTTGTACTTCTTGAGCCGGCCCAGGTACGCAAAGAGCGGGCGGGCGGCCCGCTGCTCAGGCGCCGGCGTGTATCCCTGCGCATCGATCCCGCAGTAGATGACCTCGATCGCCTCACGCGGCACCCCGCGCGCGGCGAGGTCATCGGCGGTGCTGCGCGAGATCACCTGGAACGGGATGTCCCGGTAGACCCAGGGAATGGGGCGCTCGGCCAGCCAGACCACCGCGGCCACCGGGGCGGGCAGCTCCTGGAAGGCGGTGCCGCCAAACAGGTGTGGGATGATCCCGACCACCGGTGGCCCACCCCAGCGCGGGGTGAAGAGGGGCACCTTGTTGATGTCCTCGATCAGCAGGTCGTGCCGGCCCGCGTGATGGGCGGCGAAGGCCCGGCGCGCGTGCAACGGGAAGGTGTACCGCGTGCCCACCCGGTGGACCTGCATCCCGTCCAGCTCAACGCGTGGCGCACAGCCGGGCCAACCGCCGCACAGCAGGGTCACCTCGTGGCCGCGCGCGGCCAAGCGCCCAAAGATCTCGTGCAGGTGTATCTCGGCGCCGCCGGCCTGGGGATTCTCGCGATCCTGCCAGTTGACGACGAGCAACCGCACGTCAGAGCCTCCCGAGGCGCCGCGCGATCGTGTCGAGGACCCCGTTGACGAACTTCGCGCTCCCGGGGCTGGCAAACCGCTCCGTGAGGTGCAGCGCCTCCTGGATGGCGACGAGCGGCGGCACCTCACCGCGGATGAGTTCCGCCGTGGCGAGCCGCAGCACCGCGCGCTCGATCGCCCCGATGCGCTCCATGCGCCAGTTGTCCGCCGCCGCGACGATGGCGGCGTCGATCTGCTCGCGGTGGGCCTCGACCGTCCGCATCATCGGCCCGGCCACCTCGCGCACGTCAGCCGAGAGCGCCAGGTCGTCCCAGAGCCGCATGGCCGCGTCGCCGAGCGACATCGAGCCCGCCGCTTCCCAGGCGTAGAGCGCTTGGAGCGTGCGCGCGCGCGCCTGGCGGCGCAGCCGGACCTCACTCCTCGTCAGTGGCATCCAATCGCTCGAAGAGGTCCGACATCTCCAGGGCCGCGAGGGCCGCGTCCCATCCCTTGTTCCCGTGCGCACCACCCACCCGCGCCTCGGCCTGCTCCATCGTGTCGCACGTCAACAACCCGAAGCCGATCGGGGTCTCATACTCCTCGGATGCCTGCGCGATCCCGCGTGCGGCTTCGCCTGCGACGTAGTCGAAGTGCGGCGTGTCCCCGCGAATCACGGCGCCGAGCGCCACCAGCACGTCGTAGCGTCCGCTGCCCAGGAGGCGCCGTGCAGCCACGGGCAGCTCCCACGCTCCCGGCACCCAGACGACATCGATGTCATCGAGCGCCACGCCATGGCGCACCATCGCATCCAGGGCACCATCCACAAGGCGGCGCGTGATGGTCTCGTTGAATCGGGACACGACGACGCCGACGCGCGTCCCACGTCCCTCGGGGGTCCCGGCGAATTCAGCCATGGGCGATCACGCGAGGTGCCCCATCTTGGTGCGCTTCACTTCGAGGTACCCCGCATTGTCCTCGGTGGCCGGTGCCTGGATCTTCACCCGATCCACGATCTCCAGCCCGTAGCCGTTGAGTCCCTTGAGCTTCATCGGGTTGTTGGTCAACACCCGGATCGAGCGAAGGCCGAGGTCGAGCAGGATCTGCGCACCGATCCCGTAGTTCCGCAGGTCCGACTTGAAGCCGAGCTTCTCGTTGGCCTCGACCGTGTCATGCCCCTCGCCATCCTGCAGCGCGTAGGCCTTGAGCTTGTTGATCAACCCGATCCCGCGTCCTTCCTGGTCGAGGTAGACGACGACCCCGCGCCCCTCGGCCGCGATCATCTCCATCGCGGTGTGCAGCTGCCATCCGCAGTCGCAGCGCCGTGAGTGAAAGACGTCACCCGTGAGGCACTTGGAGTGCATCCGGACGAGCACCCCTTCCTCGCCGGCCACATCGCCGTAGACGATGGCAACGTGCTCGCGATCGTCCACCGCGTTGCGGTACCCCACGATGCGCCAGCCATCGCCGCCGATGTCCGATGGAAGCCGAGCTTCGGCAGCTCGGTGGACCAGCCGCTCGTTCTGCAGCCGGTGGGCCACGACGGCCGCCACCGTGATGAAGGTGTAGCCGCGCTCCGCCGCGTACGCCGCCAGGGCATCACGACGCATCGGTTCGCCGTCGTCCCCGAGGATCTCGCAGATCACCCCGGCCGGCTGGAGCCCGGCGAGGCGGCAGAGGTCCACTGCGGCTTCTGTGTGGCCGACGCGCTGGAGCACCCCACCGGAGCGCGCCCGCAGCGGGTTCACATGGCCGGGGCGGCGCAGGTCGCCCGGGCCACGCTTCGGGTCGGCCAGCAACCGGATGGTGGTGGCCCGGTCGCTCGCGCTGATCCCGGTGGTGACCCCGTATTCCGCCCCCCCGTCCACGGTGACGGTAAAGGCGGTCTTCATGGCCTCGGTGTTCTCGATCCCCTGCATGGGGAGCTCGAGCTGGGCCACGCGCTCGGGGGTGAGCGAGACGCAGATCATCCCCTTGGCCCCCAGCATCACGTTGACCATGTCCGGGGTGATCAGCTCAGCGGCACAGATCAGGTCCCCCTCGTTTTCGCGGTCCTCGTCGTCCGCGACGACGATGAACTTGCCCTGCCGGAGGTCTTCGAGTGCCTGCGTGACGGTGCCAAAAGCCATGGTGGGCAACCTAATCAGCCGGGCGCCGGGGCTGCAGCAGCCGCCGGACATACTTGCCGATGACGTCCGCCTCCAGGTGGACCCGATGCCCCGGCTGGATCCCCCCCAGCGTGGTATGCCGCAGGGTGTGCTCGATGATCGAGAGCTGGAGGGTGCCAGGTGCGGGCAGCGCGTTGACCGTTAGGCTCACCCCGTCCACCGTGATCGAGCCATGCGGGACGAGCAGCTCGTCGACTTCCGGGGGGACGGCAACGTCGATGAGCCAGGCATCCCCCTGCGCCCGGGCGGCGGTCACGACTCCCACGCCGTCCACATGCCCCTGGACGATGTGGCCGCCAAACCGGTCGGTCGCACGCATCGCCCGTTCGAGGTTCAGGCGGTCCCCCTGCCCCCAATCGCCGATCGTGGTCCGGCCCAGGGTCGTGATCACCGCCGCCACCGTGAACCAGCCCGCGCCATGCTCGCGCACGGTGAGGCAGGCCCCATTGCACGCGATGCTCTCGCCGGTGGCCAGGTCGCGATAGGTGCACTGCACCGTGAACGTGCGGCCCGCTGCCGTGTCGGCGACCGCGGTGATCGTCCCCACGTCGTCCACCAGCCCGGTAAACATCTCAGCCCTCCCGGATGGCATACGTGGTGGCGATGTCGTCGCCGAGGATCTCCCGCGTGATCACGCGCCAGCGCGGGGCCGACACGGCCCGTCGCGACGCCACCTGGGAGAAGGCGCCCAGGGCACCGGCCCCAAAGACCGTGGGTGACTGCACGAGGATGAGCCGGTCGACGAGAGCCGCCTCGAGCAGTGAGGCCGCCAACCCGGCGCCCCCCTCGACGAGGATGGAGCGCAGCCCGCGCGCGCCTAACGCGTCCACCACCTCCACAAGGTCTCCCCCAACGACCACGTCCACCCCGGCCTGGCGTAACGCGTGCTCGTAGCCCGGGTCGATCTCGTTCGCCGTGACCAGCACCGGCCCCTGGCGCAGCGAGTTAGCCAGGGTCGACGTGAGCGACAGGCGCCCGGTGCGCGAAAAGACGACGCGGGTCGGCGGCACGCGGGGGGCTGGCCCCTCACGCACCGTCAATTGCGGGTCGTCAATGCGCACCGTGGACATGCCGACGGCCACCGCGTCGTGCCCGGCGCGCAGCTGGTGGGCAAAGTGGCGCGCGGCCGGCCCGGTGATGCGGCTCGTGGTGTGGGTCCCGTCCGCGATGGCCGCGTCGAGCGTGATCGCCATCTTGAGCGTGATCCAGGGGCGCTGCCGCGTGTGGCTGGCGAGGAAGGCGGCATTCAGTTCCCGCGCCTGGGCCTCACCAACGCCCGTCTCCACCTGGACCCCCGCCTTGGCGAGTCGCTCCAGTCCGCCTGCGGCAACGGGGTTGGGATCCCGCACCGCGACCACGACGCGCGCGATCCCCGCGGCGAGGATGGCGTCCACACAGGGGGGCGTCTTGCCGTGGTGCCCACACGGTTCGAGCGTCACGTACAGCGTGGCCCCTCGCGCGTGCGCGCCCGCCGCCTTCAGGGCAGCGACTTCCGCGTGCGCCTCGCCGAACCGCGCATGGTACCCCTCGCCGACGATGCGATCGTGCTGCACGAGCACGGCGCCAACCAGGGGATTGGGGGCGACCTGCCCCCAGCCGAGCCGCGCTAGCTCCACGGCTCGCGCCATCCACTGCCGGTCCGCCGCGTGGGGGCCTGTCACCCGAGTCCGTGGCTCCGCGGAGTGGCTAGAAGCGCAGCCGAATGCCCACCGACGCGTACTCGAGGGCGTCGTCGGCGCGAGTGGTACCAAACGTGTTGTACGTCGCGATCTGGCCGCCGCTGACCCGACCGTATTCCCCAATCAGGGAAAACACCGGGAGGCGCAGCGCCACCGATCCAAAGGCGTTGTCCCGGGTGAGGGACTGGATCGCGGCGATGGGACCCGCGCTGTACGTCACCCCGCTGCGGACCACGCGCACGTCGGCGACGGCGGACACCTCGGTCTCATCCTGCCCGAAGCCGGCGCTGAGTGCCAGGAAGCCGAGGTTCTTCCCGATCACCGCCCGCCAGGCGGTGGTCTTCGCCAGGAAGTCGTTCACGTTGAGCTGGTCGCTCCCCGGCGTGGCGACGAGGTCCAGGCGCGGCAGGTTGCGCTGCAGCCAGGTGACCGAGATCCCGGGCGAGAAGGACGTCTCCTGCACAACGGAGACGCGCGCGCCGAAGCCCACCTTAACGGAGCCGTCCGGCAACGAGAGCTGGACATCCGTCTCGTTCACCGACGGGAGGTAGGCCAGGTTCAACAGGGCATCCACGGCCAGCGCCTGCGTCCCACCGATGTAGACCCCGGGAAAGACGCCGAGGGCGGCGTCCACCACCGGGACGGGGAGGAGCTGCTCTTTCGGTGTGTAGTCACTGACGACGGCCCCGTTGATCGACGGCGTGATCGCCTCGACGTTGGGGAGCCGGCCGCGAACGGCGTTCACCCGGACCCCGACCGAGAAGCGCCCGGCGCCACCGCGCGACGAGTGCTCCCCCAGCGCGGCGTTCCCGCCGGTGATGGCGCCCGCGAGCTGCGGCGCCATGTACTGGAAGAGATCGAGGGCCTTCTGGCAGGCGTCCTGGGAGGCGCGCTGCGTGGCGGTGGCCCCGCGGCACTGGGTATCGATGGTCGCCCCCTGCGCCTCGAGCAGGCGGGACGCGGCCATCGCGACGATCATGAGGAACGGAACACGCTTCATGCGGACCCTCCAGTAAGGCGGACACTTCCTGTCCCAGGGACGACCGCCCCGAGGCGCCAGGCACGCACTCCCGCCGCGGCCGCAGCGGCCAGCACGGCATCGACGTCTTCGGAGTCGACAATCGAGACCGCCCCCACCCCCATGTTGAACGCCCGGAACATCTCCATTCGGTCCACCCCACCGGCCCGCTCGAGCTGGGTGAACAGGTTCGGGATCTCCCAGCTGCCCAGGTCGACCACGGCGTCGAGGGTCGACGGCAGGGCGCGGTTCAGGTTGCCAGGGAGTCCGCCCCCCGTGATGTGGGCCAGGGCATGCACCTGCCCCAGGACGGGACGCACCGCGGAGAGGTAGGAGCGATGGATCCGGAGCAGGACGTCCGCGGTCGAGGCGCCGTTCTCGCCCGGGAACGGGTCATGGGGCCCCAGCTGCATGCGCTCCGAGACGATCCGTCGGGCCAGCGAGTAGCCGTTCGTGTGCAACCCCGAGCTCTCGTAGCCGATGAGGACGTCCCCGTCGCGGACGCGATCGGCCCCGATGGTCGCGTCGGTGGCCACCACACCAACAATGAATCCCGCGAGGTCGTAGTCCGGTGGCGTGTAGAGTCCCGGCATCTCGGCGGTCTCGCCGCCAATCAGGGCGCACCCATTCTCGCGGCATCCGGCCGCGACCCCGGCCACGACCCCCTCGACCACGGCCGGCACGAGTGCGCCGAAGGCGACGTAGTCGAGGAAGAACATCGGCGTCGCCCCCTGCGCGAGGATGTCGTTGACGCAGTGGTTGACGAGGCAGTGGCCGATGGTGTCGTGCCGCCCGGCCTCGATCGCCACCTTGATCTTCGTCCCCACGCCGTCCGCGCTGGCCACGAGGACGCTGCCCGGGGCCCCCGGGGCCTGGAACATCCCGCCAAACGATCCAAAGCCTCCGACACATCCCGCCGTGCGCGTCGACTCCACCAGTCGCTGGATCCGCCCCTTGGCGTCATCCGCCGCGTGGAGGTCGACCCCCGCACTCCGGTAGTCCAGACGGTCGCTCACGCCGGCATCTCCTCCTCGAACGCCACGAGTCGACGGAACTCGTCCAGGCGCGTCCGGATGTCGCCCGCATCGATCTCGAGCAGTCGCCCGATCGAGAAGCGCTCCACGGCGAACGAGCCCATCGTCGACCCGTACACGACCGCGCGCCGCAGGTGCGCCTCGTCGATCTTCCCCGTGCGGGCGAGGTAGCCGATGAAGCCACCGGCGAAGGAGTCGCCCGCCCCGGTGGGATCGAACACATCCTCGAGCGGGTAGGCGGGCGCGAAGAAGACCGTCGAGCCGGTGAACATGAACGCCCCGTGCTCGCCCTTCTTGATCACCACATGCTTCGGCCCACGCTCCAGGATCCACCGCGCGGCCTTCACGAGGTTCGACTGCTCGGTGAGCTGGCGCGCCTCCCCATCGTTGAGCAGCAGCACGTCCACGTGCTTCAGCAACTCGACCAGGTCCGTCCGCCGGCTCTCGATCCAGAAGTTCATCGTATCGCACGCCACCAGCCGGGGCCGCTCGACCTGCTTCAGGACCTCCAACTGCAATCGCGGATCGATATTCGCGAGGAAGACAAACGGCGCCTGGCGGAAGGCCGCCGGGATCTTCGGGCGGAAGTGCGAGAACACGCCCAGCCGCGTCTCCAGCGTCTCGGCCGAGTTGAGGTCATGCCGGTAGCGCCCGCGCCAGCGGAACGACTCGCCATCGGCCTGCTCGAGCCCGCCGAGGTCCACGCCGCGCGCGCGCAGCGCCTCCAGCTTCTGGACCGGGTAGTCGGAACCGACCACCCCGACCAGCTGCACCGGGGTGAAGTGGGAGGCCGACGCCGCGAAGAAGGTGCCGGACCCACCCAGCACTTCGTCGGCCTTGCCGAACGGCGTCTCGACGGAATCGAGGGCAACGGATCCTACGACGAGGACAGACATGGAGCTCGTGAGGGGAAGGAAGTCGCGTGGAGCGCCGCGGGGTGGGCGACCAGCACCCGGACCTACATGCGCTCAGGGGCGGTGATGCCTAACAAGTGCAGGCCGTTCTGCAGGACCACCTGCGCCGATCGCGCCAGGACCAACCGGGCGGCGCGCACAGCGTCGGCCTCCCCGAGGACGTGGTGCTTGTGGTACCAGGTGTGGACGAGGCGGGCCGTGTCGAGCAGGTACGAGGCAACCAGGTGCGGCGCCCGCGAGCGTGCCGCCGTCGCGACGAGGGTCGGGTACCCGAGCAGCGCCTTCACCAGCTCGCGCTCGTCGTCGCTATCGAGCACGGCATAGTCGACCCCGGCCCCGGTGATGGTGGACGGATCCACCTCCCCGACGCGGAAGATCCCGCAGAGGCGCGCATGCGCCATCTGGATGTAGTAGACCGGGTTCTCCTCGCTCTGTGAGCGCGCCAGCTCCACGTCAAAGACGAGGGGCGACTCCGACTTGCGCATCAGGAAGAAGTACCGCACCGCGTCGCGTCCCACCTCGTCGATGAGGTCGCGGACGGTCACGTAGCTGCCGGCGCGCTTGGAGATCTTCACCTCCTCGCCGCCACGCATCACGGTCACCATCTGGTGCAGCTCGTATTCCGGGTACCCTTCGGGGATTCCCATCTCGAGCGCCTGCAGTCCGGCGCGCACCCGCGTCACCGTGCTGTGGTGGTCCGCCCCCTGCACGTTGATCGCGCGACGAAACCCCCGGCGCCACTTGGTGACGTGGTAGGCGACGTCCGGCAGGAAGTAGGTATACGTGCCGTCCGACTTCCGCATCACGCGGTCCTTGTCGTCGCCGTAGTCGGTCGTGCGGAGCCAGAGCGCGCCGTCCTTCTCGAACGTGTGCCCGGCGCCCTGCAGCATCGCGACCGTCTCCTCGACCTGGCCGGCGGTGTAGAGCGACGACTCGAGGTAGTAGACGTTGAACTTCACCCCGAAGGCCTGCAGGTCCAGGTCCTGCTCGTGGCGCAGGGCGGCGACCGCAAAGGTGCGCAGCTGCTCGAGGTCTTCGCCCCGGGCATCGGCCGGGTGCGCCGCCACATACGCGCGCGCGATGTCGCCGATGTACTCGCCGTGGTATCCGCCCTCGGGAATCACGAGGGGCATCCCGGCCAGCTCACGCACACGGGCCTGCACGCTCAGCGCGAGGTTGGCAATCTGGACGCCGGCGTCGTTGTAGTAGAACTCGCGGGTCACCGCCCACCCGGTGGCCTCGAGCAGCGCGGCGACCGCGTCGCCTAACGCGGCCTGCCGGCCATGCCCCACATGCAGGGGACCGGTCGGGTTGGCCGAGACAAACTCCACGTTGACGGGCGCCCCCTGCCCCTCGGTCGAGCGGCCATACTGCGCGCCCGCCCCGATGACCTCAGCCAGCCGGGCCGCCTCGGCCCCCGCCGCCATCCGGAAGTTCAGGAATCCCGGCGGCGCGACATACGCCTCACGCACCCCTGCGGCGGCCACATCCAGGCGCGCCACCAGGTCGTGCGCGATGTCCAGCGGCTTGCGGCGCAGCGCCTTGGCGAGGGCCATCGGTGCGTTCGACGCCCAGTCCCCAAACGACGGATCGCGCGGACGTTCCAGGTGGGCCGCAAAATCGGCGGGGGCCCCAAGATCCACCGCCGCGCGCGCGATGGCGGCGCGGAGCATGTCCTCCGCGCTCATTCGGCGCCGCCCGAACTCCCCGACGCCGGGGCTGCCTTGGGTGCTTCGCTCTTGGCGGGCGCCGCATCCGCCTTGGGTGCGGCCGCCTTGCTCCCCTCGGACTTGGTCGCGTCGCCCTTGGTCGCCTCGCGCTGGTCCTTCTTGCCGTCCTTCCCGTAGTCCGTGATGTAGAACCCTGACCCCTTGAAGATCAGCCCGGCGCCGCCGGAGATGATGCGCACCGCCTCGCCTTCACCGTTGGGCACGGGGATGGTGGCGGGAACCTCACTGATCTTGAAGATGCGCTCGACGATGGTGCCGTCGGGGCAGCGGAACTGGTACGTCGGCATTCCCGAGATTCGTTGCAAGTGGTGGACCGCAAATAACTTAGCCGCGCCGGGATGCCGGTGGTAGCGCGCGGCGCCAACCCGGCGCTTGTGCACCAGGGCCGCCCGTGTGCGCCCGCGTCAATCCCGCGTCACGGGAGCGGGGCTCAGGAGGCCCGGTACTCCCCCCAGGCGCCGCGCAGGCAGTCGGAGATCTCCCCCACGGAGGCACGAGCCCTGACGGCATCGATGACGAGAGGCATGAGGGGTGGGCGCGAACCCCCCGGGGCCGCCGCCGCGGCGCGGAGCGCCTCCAGGGTGCCGCCGACGACCGCCGCATCCCGCCGTCCCTTCACCACCCGCACCCGGGCCACCTGCTCGGCCTCCAGCGCGGAGAAGTCCGGGGTCGGGATCACCGGCGGCTCCTGGCCATCGCCGAAGCGGTTGACGCCAACCACCACCGACTCCCCCGATTCCACGCGCAGCTGGTGCGCGTAGGCACTCCGCGCGATCTCCTCCTGGAAGAATCCCTGGGCGATAGCGGCGACCGCGCCACCCAGCCCATCCACCTTCTCGACGAGCGCGGTGGCCTGGCGTTCCAGCTCGTCGGTCAGCGCCTCGACGAAGTACGAGCCGGCCAGCGGGTCCACGGTGTTCGCCACGCCGGATTCGTACCCCACCACCTGCTGCGTGCGCAGCGCGAGGGTGGCTGCCTCCGCGGTCGGGAGGGCGAGGGCCTCGTCGTAGCCATTGGTGTGGAGCGACTGCGTCCCGCCTAACGTGGCCGCGAGGGTCTGCACCGTGACGCGCACCACGTTGTTCAGCGGCTGCTGGGCCATGAGGGTCACGCCACCGGTTTGCGTGTGGAAGCGCAACCGGGCGCTGGCGTCGCTCGCCCCGAACCGCTCGCGCATCAGGCGCGCGTACATCCGGCGCGCGGCACGAAACTTCGCGACCTCCTCGAACAGGTCGTTGTGCGCAGCGAAGAAGAACGAGAGCCGCGGCGCGAAGGTGTCCACGGCCAGCCCGGCGTCCAGGGCACACTGCACGTAGGCCAGGGTGTTGGCCATCGTGAATGCCAGCTCCTGCACCGCGGTGGCCCCGGCCTCGCGGATGTGGTACCCGCTGATGGAGATCGGATTCCACTCCGGCACCTCGGCCGCGCAGAACCGGAAGATCTCGGCGATCAGCTGCAGCGACGGTCCGGGCGGGTAGATGTACGTGCCCCGCGCGATGTACTCCTTGAGCAGGTCGTTCTGGATCGTGCCGCTCAGCTTGGCGCGCGGGATGCCGCGCTCCTCGGCCACCACGATGTACATCGCCAGCAGCGTGGACGCCGTGGCGTTGATCGTCATCGAGGTCGACACCTGGTCGAGCGGGATCCCGTCGAGGAGCGTGTGCATGTCCTCGACGGTGTCGATGGCCACTCCCACGCGCCCGACCTCACCCAGGGCGCGCGACGAGTCGCTGTCGATCCCCATCTGGGTGGGAAGGTCAAAGGCGACCGAGAGTCCGGTCTGGCCGGCGGCGAGGAGGTGCTTGAACCGCTCGTTGGTCTGCGCGGCCGTGCCGAAGCCGGCGTATTGGCGCATCGTCCACAGGCGGCCCCGGTACATCGTGGGCTGCACACCGCGCGTGAACGGGAAGTGGCCGGGGGCACCGAGGCGCTCGTCCAGGGCCGGCGCGACGTCCGCGGCGGTGTACGCCACCTTGAGGGGAATCCCAGCCGGCGAGAGCCGCTCGCTGGACGCAGGTTTGGTCATGCGGGGAGGATAATCGG
>JAEUJL010000153.1 GCA_016794835.1 Gemmatimonadota bacterium
GACGTCCGCCCGCAGCACGGTGAGCGGGGTCTTGAGCTCATGGCTCGCATCCGCCGTGAACCGGCGCAGTGCGGCAAACGAGGTCTCGAGTCGCCCGATCATGGCGTTCAGCGTCGTCGTGAGCCGCGACATCTCGTCGTCACGCGACCCCGCGACGTCCACCGCCACCCGGCGATGCAGGCTGCGCCCGTCGGTGATCGCCTCCACCTCCTGGCGGATCCGGTCCACCGGCTCCAGCACGTTCCCCGCCAGGACCCGAGCCCCCCAGAAGGCCAGCAGGATCACGAAGGGGACGATGATCAGCGCGCTGCCGAGGATCTCCTGCCAGGCCAGCGGGAGTTCGGTCCGCGAAACGCCGACGACCGCGACGAAATTCCCCAGGTCCTTCACGGCCACCATGATCCCCTCGTCCCCACGGCGGACGAAGCGCTCCGAGGTCAGCCCCGCCCTGGCCGCGTCCGCGGCGGACAGCACGGTGCCCACGTCGAACGAGGAGACCCCCGCCGGCTCCTCTCCGTCCCGGAAGGCCTGCAGCACCCCGATGGACGCGGAGCGATAGATCTCCCGCCCGTCCGGGCGGTACACGCGCAGGTACCCGGGCTGGGCATCGAGGAAGTTTTTCAGAACCCCCACGGGGGCGACGATCCGGCCCTCCGAGAGCGTGAAGTTCTGGCTCCCGGCGTTCCGCACGAGCTGGAGCACGATGTCGGCGCGCTGGCGGCCGATGCGCTCGAGGTCACTGTAGACCCCGGTGAGCCGCGCCACCCACACCGTCGCGGCAAACGCCGCAACCGCCACCAGGAGCAGGGCGGCGAACCGATTGGCGACTCGGGTGCGGATCGAGGACACGGCGATCGAAGATGCGATGGAGCAGCGGACGGACGGCGCACGACCGGCCTGTCAGGGACCACCACGCTACTTCACAACGTAGCCAACTCCCCGGACCGTTGTGATGAGCTTCCGCGGGTGCTTCGCGTCGATCTTCTTGCGCAGGTGGTTGATCACCACGTCGACAATGTTGGTCCCCGGGTCGAAGTGGTACCCCCAGGCGTATTCGGTGATCAGGGTCCGGCTCATGACCCGGCCGGCGTGACGAACCAAGTACTCGAGGACGGCGAACTCCTTTGGCGTCAAATCGATAGCTTCCCCAGCTCGCGTGACTTCTCGCGTGTCTCGATTGACCTCGAGGTCCTCGATGTGGAGGATCGGGCTCACCAGGGCCCGGGGGCGTCGCGCAAGGGCCTCGACCCTGGCGAGCACTTCCTCGAAGGCGAAGGGCTTGGTGACGTAGTCGTCAGCGCCGGCCCGGAGGGTCATCACCTTGGCGTCCACGGCGTCCTGCGCCGTGAGCACGAGGACGGGCCGCTCAAACCCCTTGGCCCGCAACGTCGAGAGGACGTCCAGACCGCTCTTGCCGGGGAGGCGCATGTCGAGGATGACCACATCGAACGGCTCGTCCAGCGCCGCCCGCTCACCCGCCTCCCCATCGGTCACCAGGGACACCCCCCACCGCTGCTCTTCAAGACCTCGCTTGATGAAGTTGCCG